>BDTI01000060.1 GCA_002923215.1 archaeon BMS3Abin16
CGTGCCATTTGTCTCAAGATAAATCCGATCCACTGTCTCAAGGCAGAACTCTTCGATGAACATTGCCTGCAAAAGCGGCTCGCCGCCGGTGAGGCTCAGGCTGTGCATATCAGGCGAGTGCAGCTCCTCCAAAACCTTAAGCAAAGCCTCCACATCCAGGGGGTTTGGCGTGTCTTTGAAAACACCGCTTCCAGCACTTGTTTCGATCTTTGCATCTGGAATGCGGCGTGCCTGGGCCTGGGGTGAGTCGCACCACACACAGGGTCTACCTGTCTCGGCAAGGTTGCAGCCTGCGAAGCGGATGAATATCTGACGTTTGCCCTGACAGCTCCCGCGCACACTCCCACCTTCACCCTGAAAGCTTGAGAAAATCTCCGAGATATAGCCCTGCATACCCTTCAATTAAAAATGTTAACATAAAAACATGTTTCTGCTAAATTATAGTCCATTCAATTACTTCTGGACACTATAAACATGTCCATCAATTATATTATTGGTTAGAATTCATGTGTTCAAAATGAATTAAATTAACTATAACCATTAATGGTGGTAGGTGGTGGTGAGGGCAGCTTTGAGTATGGGACAAAAAGTTAACCTGCCCTCGAATCTTTCTGCCTTTGCCCTGGCCTTTTAAACCTTTCTACTCTGGCTTGGGTTTCAGGGGCTGGACTTCAGCTTTTTTGGATGCCTCTTTTTTTGGCTTCAATGAGCACGAGTTCGATGTCTTTTATCTGGTCTTCTGAGAACGGCCCGGCTTCAAGTGTTTCAATGATCTGGTTGACACAGTCCCATGTGAGGTTTTCAAGCGCCCTGTCAATAGTGTTTTTTGAATCGGAAAGCACTATGAGCTCGGTGGCGCCCTGGTTGCGCCTATCCGCGGGAGTGGGGCTTGATGCAGATACAGGAGGTTGTGGCTGTTGCGATGGCTGCATCGAAGGTTCAGGGTGCAAGGGTGCAGGTGGCCTTGCAAGGAGTGCCATAAGGGCTCGTCTCGTGGGATGGCAGCGTGGGCAGGGCTCAGCCTCGCCTTCCCTCCAAAACTTACCGCAGATTTCAGTGCAAACGTCGAATTGTTCTACCATTTAGCCGCCTCCGCCCGCTGAAATGCCGCCCGTGTTTATCACACCCTCCACTTGATTTTTCCAAGCAAATGCTGGCTCACCAAAAACAGATGGTGCCATCAATAGGGTCATGCATATGAAAAGTGCGCATTTATGATTCATCACTCGCCATTTATCATTTCATAACCCTAAATACTCCCTTATTAACCCTGTATTAAAGGGGTTATACCTATGTTTAATTGATTATTACCCCGGCAATCTGTCATGGGTCAAGAGAATGTTCTTTTCAAATGCGGCGACATATTCATGTCTTCGGATTATAGGAAATGGAAGAATCTACCGCCTGAAAGTGTGACAACCACTGAAATAAGGTGCATGTCAGACGAGGCCGTCCAGACAAAGCTGACACGGCCTTTTAAGATATACATTGAAAACGCGCCGCCGGAAAAGGATGACGTCATGAAATCCGGGGGTGATTTTGAAAAGATCGAAAACACGGTTGCAGATTCTAAGAGTCTGGCCGAGGGGTTCACCGCCGTTTCAGAGGGTGCTGGTGATGAGGGTTCAGCTCCTGATAGCAAGGGTGGTGAAAGCTTTGCAGAGCTCTTCAAAAGCATATCAGAATAACAGGTAATAAAATGGTAATACAGCGGTTATAATATACTTTATACCGTTATTACTTCCATTTTATTTCCAGCTAAAAGATGGAGTGAAGGACATGAAAAACGAGTTTAAATGCATACGCTGCGGGGGCGACAACATCCACAAAGGCCACCAAGAGATGTTTCCCAGCACCTTTATGCCGGATTCAGGCTCGAAACTTTCAATGCTACGGTCGCTACTTAAGTCAAAGGAGTTTTATATCTATGCCTGTTTTGACTGTGGTCATGCGGAGTGGTTCATAAAGGAGTGAAAGTGAAGTGAAAAAGGATTTCAAGTGTCTGCGATGCGGAAGTACAAATATCCATAAGGGTCATCAGGAGATGTTTCCCAGCACATTTATGCCGGATTCAGGCTCACGGCTGTCGGTTTTACGCTCGCTACTCAAGTCAAAGGAGTTTGACCTCTACGCCTGTTTTGACTGCGGCCATGCGGAGTGGTTCATACGGGACAAGTATATTCAGAATAAAAAGGCGAAAATAGATGGGTGAAGAATGGCGGCCCCTACAGCAAATGGTTTACAATAGTCAAGTTCAGGGGCGGCAAGGACGCGACGAGGAAATATATCCCTACAATGATGTTTGTTCGCGGCGTGGGCGTAGTCGTTAAAACGACTCATGTAAACGCTTTGAACGGCGAAAACAGCTTTGACCCTGTCTTTGACAAAGCCATTAAGATCGCCAGAAGCCAGAGCACAGAGGGGCATGTGATATGTGAGCCTGAGGAGATAAAGAAGAACTGGAACTATGATTTCTCACCTAAAGAAGTATTGGAGCTCATCTTCAAAACATACAGAATCGGCGCCTAGGTGTGAAAAAGACTTTGTACTTAAAGTCTATTTTGCACCGAAAGCCCCTATCTGTTGATGATAAAACACTAGACAAGATTTTCTTTTCTGTATGTCAGCTTCGCCTCCAAGTAAATGAATAAGTGAGATGTGAAGGGGGTTTTTCTTCGATACTTATAAAAACATGTTACGGTTTAACCTACTAGTTGTATGAAGTTCAAGGTTGTTGTTCGCGAGGATAGGGAGGATCCGGGATGGTATAATGTGAGTTGTCCATCTCTTCCAGGGTGTCATTCTCAGGGTAGGACTGTTGAGGAGGCGCTTATGAATATTAAAGAGGCTATTGAACTTTATCTTGAGCCAGAAGAGGATGTTGGCATTTCTGGAAAAGGAGTGCAACTTGTTGAGGTTGAAGTTTGACCAAGCTTCCCGTTGTTTCGGGAAAAGATGTTGTCAAGGCTCTTGGTAAAAAGGGGTTTTCTGTTGTGTCTGAAAGTCCTCCAAATGGTTAATTTTCGATTGATTTAATCAGGTTTTTTTAAAAAAAGTAGATAATTATATATACATACTTTCATACATATTAAAATAATATTAAACATACCAAAGGTGAAAGGGATAGTCTGAGGCATTTGATGCTATAGAAGGGGGCAATTATTATGATACTGTGTGTCGCTTGATGGGCAGAGGGGTGTGTGCAGAATGGGGAGTTCCTCCAAGATTCAAAATAAACTTATCGTAGCATTTCTGTTGGTGTCACTGATTCCTCTGACCTTTATAGGATTATATGGTATCAATTCTACGACCGGGGTTTTAGAAAAAGTGGCTATAAGCCATGCTAAAGACGATGTCTTAGCAAAGGCAGATGCAATAACCGCTTTTTTAGATAATGTCGACAGTGATGTTCTTTTTTTGAGTCGCTCCCATCCATTGACCAATTTGTTTGAAGCAATGGATAGGGGTGATAAAGAAGAGACAACTCATTGGCGCGCAGATTTAGAACATCAATTTTTAGCCTTTTCCCAAAACAAGAAGATATATTATCAAATTAGATATATAGACGCGAAGGGGCAAGAGATTGTTAGAGTGGACTCTGATGGAAACATGCCTAGGATAATTCCGTCTGAAGATTTACAGTATAAGGGCGACCAATATTACTTTACTGAAACCATGAAACTATCGCAGGATACGATTTATGTATCTCCCCTGAGTCTAAACAAAGAAGTTGATCCGCCCACCATAGAAATACCTTTCAAACCAGTAATAAGATATGCTATCCCCCTCTTTGATAGTATGAATAATAGGAGAGGCATTATTGTTACCACTATCTTTGCTGATACCTTTTTGCTTCCACTGGAAGAAAGCTCTGACCCGGCCCATCCATCCAGCACTCATAGGATGTATTTTTTAGTAGACCAAGAGGGAGATTATCTCGTTAATCATAATGAAACTAAAAAGTGGGGTGGTCCGTCTGATCTCAATACTGGTGAAAATTTAAAGAAAGACTATCCGCGATTCTCTTCACAATTTCTGTCTGGAGACAGTGGCTTAATAACTGAACTCCCAGACGAGATCTTAGTTTACTACCCTATCTTTCCCAAAATAGAGGACAAAGATAATTTCTGGGTAATGGTGAGTACCTTACCCAAGAACGTAGTTTTCGCAGCAGTTTCATCTTTTAAATTCGCATTTGGTGTTATATTCCTTATTGCCATGGTCCTCATTGTTTGCTTGGCGAGAGTAATTGCCAGGAGAATTACCAAACCGATTATCGGACTGACGCATGCGACTGAAAAAATGAAGGGGGGAGATTTGACTGTTCAATTGCCCGTTGAAAGCAATGATGAGGTCGGTCTTCTTACTAACTCTTTTAATACCATGGCAAAAGACCTGGAGGAGTCTTATGCTGACATAAAGCACAAAGCAGGGCAAATTGCACTAATGCGAGATATCGATAGAGCGATCCTTTCTACTATGCATATCGATAAGATCATCTCTGCAATCCTAGATAATATAAATAAGGTGATACCTTCCGACACGGCGCATGTGCTCCTTCTCGATGAAGACACCAAAGAACTCTATGTCGTGGGCTTTTTTTCAAAGGGCAAAAGCGAGATAGGGAGAGGCTTTAGAGTATCATCTGAGCAGGTTTCTCGCTGCCCTGTTTTAGCAGACAATAAGAGCCTGCTTTGTAGAGACCTGACAAAAGAAAATCCATGCAGCGCATGCATCTTCAGTTCGAAAAATACAGGTGATGGAGGGCGGTCTGCCCTGATAGTGCCTATGATCGAGGGGGAAACGGCCGTTGGTCTTCTCCACATAGGAAGCTATTCCCATGACGCATTCAAGAAAGAGCATATACCAATCGCACATGAACTTGCGAACCAAACTGCAGTTGCTCTCAAGAACGCTAGACTTTTAGAAGAACTGGAAAGGCGTCACAGAGAACTCGAAAAAGCGTATGAAGACCTCAAAGACCTGGATCGGCTTAAGTCTGACATCATCTCAAATGTGGGGCACGAGCTTCGCACCCCGATAACCATCATGGCATCGGCATTGGAACTATTGGGGGAAGAGGAAGACGAAGAGACTAGAACGGAGCTGCTGAATCTTTCTCTGAAAGCCCTGTATCGCCAGAACATGATAGTGGAAGACCTACTAGCCGCTGTAGACATACGGAAAAAAGAGGTTAAACTAAACCTTGAACCCGTGGATTTGGTCCCGGCCATAACCCTTGTGAAGGCGGAACTTAAGCCTGTTGCCAATAGAAAAGGAGTAAAGCTAACTGCTCGATTTGAGGAGGGTCTTCCCTCAGTTGGACTGGACTTTACGCATCTCTTGCATATACTTCGAAACCTCATTCATAACGCCATTAAGTTCAGCAAAGAGGGGGGCGAGGTAATCATTGAAGCAAAGACACTGGACGATGCTCTCGAGGTGTGTGTGAAAGATGAAGGGATAGGGCTGTCCGAAGAGATGATCGGGCACATCTTCGAGCCCTTGTATCAGGGAGACCCGACCTCGACAAGATCTTATGAGGGCACAGGCATGGGTCTTGCCATTGTAAAGGGGTTGGTCGAGGCGCACGGCGGCAGAATAACAGTGGAAAGCAGAGCTGGGGAAGGAAGCAAGTTTTGTTTCACCATACCAATAAAAAAGGAACCCTAATTTCCTGGCTGGGAGAGGCAGAAACAGGGGCAGAGTGCCTGGAGAAGTTAAAAAAAGAGCAGCTGACATACGCCTCTTAGATATAATGCTGCTTGGCGAGGAGTTTGTGGCAAAGAGTCTGGAATGCGCAGAAGCTCAATTAGGGAAACATTGTTTGATTAAATCATGTGCTGAGGAAAAAATCGTGTCAATTTTCCCGTGATAACATGTTTTCCGTTGTATCCAGAAGCTCGCCGAAGTCAATGGGCTTTTTCAAATGCATATCTGCATAGGCGTACTCGCGGCTTTTTTTCCGGTCGTCGCTCCAGCTTTTCACTGAGAGCATGGAAATCGGGATGTCTCTTGTTTTTGGGTCGGTTTTAATCCTGCGTGCCGCTTCCCAGCCGTCCATTCCATCCATCATAATATCCATGAATATGAGATCCGGCCGCTCAGATTTAACAACTTTCAGGCATTCCTCACCGCTGCCCGCGTTTATCACGGCGTATCCCCTTCGGCTGAGAACAGTTTTCAAGATATAGATTATGTCGGATTCATCGTCTACTACAAGTATCTTCTTTTTCATGTCCCAACTCACCGTGAAATGTTATTATGCCTCGATTTCCTCTGGCAGATGCTCCCAATAGGTATAGAGATTTTGGCAGCTTTTTTCTTCCTCAGGCAGGCCAATGCATCTGCGTCTCTGCAGGTCAGACCATTTCAAGGGTCGTCCGTATTTTTTGCATCGAAAGTTCAGTGGCACAATGTTCACCATCTCAATGTTTTCACTAGTCCCCGGCGGTACCATTAAAAACCTTTCCCTCGGGTATGAGGATGCTATGGCAGAGCCGGTAAATACTCTTATTACGTTTCAAAGGTTAACCTTTATTTTTCGAAATCTGAAACAAAAGTGACAGATAAAAAGTCCTGTTAAAGTGTAGTTGCCGGGTCGATGGGTGCTGTCACACTGTTTTCCAGCTTTTTAGGCTTTGGTATGGTGCGTTTAACTGGTGGTTTCAAATCTTGCTTCACCCCTTCAGCACTGGTTGAAAGTGCTTTTTCAGCTGAGAAGATGAAGACATTTTTTGACCTTGTCACTGAAAAGGTGGTTCCATGGGCGTTTAAAAAGTTGAGAAGCCAGCTTTCAACCCGGTCAATGGTTTCAGTGTGTTCATAGGAGTGGAAGACCTCGATTGCGCCGTTTACCTCGATTCGGTCCACGATTCCAGAGCTGAGTGTGGCTTCTTTAAAGAGCTTCAAATAGTCTTCAAAGGAGAGTTTCTTCCATGAGCCGCCCACAATCTTCTCCACATATTCGATTCCAGCATCAGGCGAGCGTGAGTTGAGCTTGTCAAACTCTTTTTTCGTCATGAGAACCATGTCATAGTTACCTGTTTCATAGGCTGTTACCACGTTTCTCCAGAAGCTTGGTTTGCCCCATATCTCGGTGAAGAGCTTTTGGTTTCGCCCAAAGAACTCGGTCATCCTGGTGTAGGCGGCTTCAAGGCTCTCCCCTTTTTCAAAGGTGATTCTAATCGATGCGGACAGCTCCTCATATGTTTTGATAGTGTAATTAAAAAATGAGTCTGCAACATGCGCTGATATAATCATGGCTGAGAACTCGTTTATCGAAGGATTCAATCCTTTGATGCACACTTTCACATTCTCGTCGGATTCATGGTCTGCGTAGAACTTCACCGGCAGGCCGAGGAAGTCGAAGATCTTGTTTGCGCTTACATTCCAGTTCTCTACATTGTTGAAATCCGGTTTTATCGTCTTCGGAACCTCGAATTCCTTGAGTACTGTAAGCGGTGGCACAACGCCTACCATGCCCTTGAGAAACCAGTTATAGAGTGAGTAGGCCATGAGCACCCCTTCTTTATCGCTGATATAGCTGTCTCTGAAGCTGCCCTTTCCAAAGATCACTTTCAGCTCCTCCATGTTTATCTCTCCGAATGTGCTCAGAACAAGGTCTGCCAGGTCGATTATCTCCCGGAAGGTGGAGCTTAGATTGTTACTGTGGTTCTCCATTAGCGGCGTCAGCTTGTCAAGATATTTTTTTTCAATCGAGATGCATTTGCGCATAATCATTTCATAACTCCCTCCAAGGTAGTATTAATCTGATTCATAATTATTACAGGTTAATACTTCTTATCAAATTTCTTTTTCAGCCCTCGAAACAGAAAAGAATTTGACAGTGGTGCTGCTATTGCTATTATAGTGGTTTGCCTGCCAGGTATTTTTCCACAGTCCGCAGGAGGTCGCTATTATTGAAGGGCTTATTTATGCAGTAGGCAAATCCTTTTTTCAAAAGCTTTTCATCCTGGCCGTATCCTGCGTGGGCGGTGAGCGCGATAATCGGAATCTTAGCGGTGGCAGGGTTTTTTTTAATCATGGCTGCAACCGTCCATCCGTCAATCCCTTCAAGCATGAGATCGAGCAGAATGAGATCAGGCTTGTTTGTGGCAACCTTTCGAAGCGCTTCATAACCGTTTCGCGCAAGAGTCACATTGCTGAATCCTCCCTTAATCGTCAGGATAGTTTCTATCAGCTGTATCAAATCCTCCTCATCATCCACAACGAGGATCTTTTTTGATTTTAAGAAGTTAAACGCCATGGCATGGACTCTCGCACATTTTTCTTATTTTATTCCCTGAATACATGGTCTTTAATAGATATAAATCTTGCACCTCATATTTGGTTGTCGTCATGCTAGTGATTCAATCATTCCAGCGCCTCCTACCTGCGCTCCGAACATATTGCTGAAGACGCTGGGAAGCATTGTTGCGATAATCGCGCTCACCCAGATCATAACTGCGAAATGAAACAGGGCATGGGTCATGTCGCCTCCGTCAGTAACCTTTATCGTCATCGCCGCAAGCCCTGAATGCAGGACTAGCAGCACCCAGATCATGGATGTGATGAGATCGGTGTTCACACCTGACACATTTCCAATGCCCGGCAGTATCTGTTCAATCCCTGTGAAGTTTCCAAGGTTTTGGTTGAGAAATGAGAGTATACCCATTGCCACATAGACGCTGAGCGCCACGCCGATTCCAGAGCCGTAGAGGGTTGCCTTCATGCTTGAGGCCATAAGTTTACGCTCGCCCCGCAGGCTGTGAATACGCTCAAAGTTTGTGCTCACGATCTCAGAAACCATGGCAGGGTTCCCGCCGATGTGCACACTCTCCCGAAAGATCATTGAGAATTTAAGGATCATGTCAGACCCGATCTCGCCTGCGAAGAGTCGCCAGGCCTTGAATGAGTCGCCTAGTTCCAGACGGCGGTGGAGATTATTGATGTGCCGTGTCAAGGGTCCGTATTCATGTCTTTTCAGGCTTCCGAGAACTGAGCTTATCATGCCTGAGCGCGCACCTGCTGCCCCGCCAAGTGTTCGCAGAAAGGCAGCGAAATTACTGTCTGAACGTCTAATATTTTCCTCGCCTCGTCCAGCAATATAGCCGTAGATTCCAAGGGGTGTAAGGCTTATAGCGATAACATAGGGCATGGAAAACCAGTTCAAGATGAGAATTATGATAAAGAGCAGCAGCGTCGCGGTCACAACAAAGGGGAGATAGTGGTCAAGGGCCTCCATATTCTTTGTGCGCACCTTTATGTCGTGGATGAGGTCGTCGCTTGGAAGGACTGTTTTTATCATGTAAAGTGTTATGCCGTCGATGAAGAGAAATGCCAGCGCCACCATTCCGATGAGCATGTTTACGGATTGGCCTGTGATAAAGGGCAGGAGGAGTGCGAAGACCACGATGAAAGAGAGCGTTGTTGAAAGCGAGGTATACATGCTTTTCATCCCCTCCACGCCATAGAGTCCTGCTTTGTAATAATTCGTGTAAACATCCATAACGACTTTTTGCTCTTTACGCAGGAACTCGGTTGTATCCTCGCCTGCTTGAAAGGAATGGGCGAAACGCTCGAGAAAATCTGCAAATATCCTGCTTGGCGAGGTTTGGCTTACAATCCGGCACGCCCGCGCGTAGCCCAGACCCCATGAATCAGCGAGCTTCAGAATGTTTCGGGATTCCTTAGCCAGCTCGCCGTACTCCTCTTTCTGCGAGGCCATGTAAAAAAGCATCTTTCGCGTGGGATTGGATGTGGAGAGCGTGCCCAGATAGGTGATGTAAAGGCTTATCTTTGAGTCCATATCGTGTTTTCGGGATTCAATGTGGGCGCGTGGCAGAAAAAAGATGAGCGCAATCGAAAGCACTGGGATGATGTAGGGCAGGTAATGGAGGAATCCCCCGTCAAGGATCGGCATGAATCTGAAGATCAAAAATTTCAATATGGCTGCCAGGAGAAATCCGCCTACAAAGAGGGGGAGGGCGATCTTTTTCAGAAAGACAATGGGTTTGAACTCAGGCCCGGCTTGCAGCAGCTTTTTTCGCAGATATGAATCCATCTTTGAGCTTGTTTCATCAAGCTTTGTTCTGAGACGGTGCAGGCCCTCTCCAAGGCGGTCTGAAAAACTGCGGTTTAACATTTCAGAAGGCTCGTCTGCCATTTTGTCTAGACCCCCTCCACCGGAAAGGGCAGCGAGTCAAGCCCGAATTCATGGTATTTTGCGAAGATGTCATAGCAGATATGGTAGTCGAAGATGTTACGTTTAACCATCTCCTCGAGAATCTTTGTGCGAATATCCAGCTCCTTGTATATTTCGCGGGTGTTTTCATATCCCAGGCTCCTGGCAACCTTCTGCTCAAGTATCAGGCTGTTATTGTTTCCCTTGAAGACAAAGGTGTCTGAAATAGGCTCCCACTCGAACATGCTCCGGGACAAAACCCCTTTCGCCTCCGGTGAGTAGCCCTCTATTTCGGCAAGGTTGAGGACGCGGCGGATTGTGTGTCCTTCGCGCCTCACAGCCTGCTGGATAAGGACAACATTCAGGTTTCCAATGGAGATGAGCGGGATGTTAATTGGGTCGCCAGTGAGCCGCTGGATCATGGAGCGCACTGATCCTGCGTGAAAGGTGGCTATAACAGGCAGGCCGGTCTGCATGCTTTGAAAGGCGACAAAACCCTCTGCTCCGCGGATTTCGCCTGCAATAATATAGTTGGGTCTTGACCGTAGAGCTGCTTTCAGTAGGTCGAACATGGATACTTCGGAGTCGGCTTCTCCCTCGCCTTTACCGCCCGCCCGCGTGAGCGCCTGCTGCCATGAAAGTTGAGGGACCAAAACCTCAGGCGTGTCCTCCACTGAAAAGATCTTTCGATCCGAGGGTATGAAACCTGTGAGAGCGTTTAAGGTTGTAGTCTTGCCGCTCGCTGTTTCACCGCACACAAAGAGGCTCATCCCATTTTCAAGGCAAAGCCAGAGATAGGCGGCGATTTCAGCTGAGAAGGCCTTGAACTTCAGAATCTGGGTGACGCTCAGAGGCTCGGCTGCAAACTTTCGAATCGTAAAGCTTGAGCCCCGCTTACTTATCTCACGGCTGTAAACCACATTTACCCGCGACCCGTCAGGCAGCGCCCCATCGCTAATGGGCGCCGAGTCAGAAACAGGCCTCCCCATCCTCTCGCTCATTTTGAGGCAAAAGTTATCAAGCTCCATCTCGTCTTTCACAACTACATTGGTCTTGAGCTGCTTGAAAATCTTGTGGATAATATAGATATTACTCAGACCAACGCAGCTAATATCCTCGATCCATGTGTCCCTGATAAATGGTTCAAGCATCCCAAGTCCTGTGAGATTTTTTATTATGTGGAATCTGAGGATCTCGTTTTGAAGCGGGCCCAGGTATATCCTGTTATGGTCTTTTTGCTTTACAATCCTTGAAAGCAGGGTCTCTTTTTTCTCGCCTACAACCGTAATCTGATCCATCAGCTGGTTGAGCATGGTCTTGAGCTCCTCAGAATTAGCCGGCTCCCTCATCTCAGGCGTCATGACAATCATGCGCTCAAAGATCTGGTCATAGATCTTTTTATCCTGCTTCGAGAGCGCAGGCTCGATTGCGAGGTACTCTTTCAGCTGGCCCGGCTTCTGATATATGTGGATGAAGATAGGGTCGCCCACCGGGTAGATGATGTTTGGAAATTCCAGCGTCTCCATGTCCCGTGATATCTGGACGTGAAACTCAGGCTTAGTCCCTGTTTTCTTCACAAAACTATCCAGGTATTCCTGAAGATGGGGGTTGCGTTTGAGCGCGCCCAAGAGAACATTTGTATTGTCTAATCCCATGTCTTCATCCTCCTGACACTCCGAAGGGCAGGCCCTTTGCCCCGAACTCGTGGTAGAGTGAAAAGATCTCGGCTGTTTTAAAGAAGTCAAAGATGCCGCGTTTCACCATTTCATCGATTACTTTCGCCCGAAAATTCATTTCAGCATAGATTTCGCGAATATCCTCAAACCCCATGACAGGCGCGAGCTTTTGCTCAAGTATGAAGCTGTTGAACATGCCTTTAAAGGTGAAAGAGTCGTTTACAGGGTTCCACTCGAACATGCTGCGGGTGAGAATGCCGTTTGCCTCAGGCGAGTAGCGCTCGATTTCGGAGAGCTCGATTACACGGCGGATGATCTTTCGCCCCCTCCTAATGCCCTGCTGGATTACAGATACATTGAGGTTGTCAATAGTTGAAAGCGGGATGTTAATGGGTCTTCCGGTGAGGCGTTGAAGCATGGCCTTAACACTGCTTGCGTGAAATGTGGACACCACGGGATGGCCGGTCTGAATCCCCTGAAATGCGACAAACCCTTCTTCACCGCGGATCTCGCCCGGGATTATGTAGTTTGGTCTGGACCGTAGAGCAGCCTTTAAAAGGTCGAACATCTCCACGCCGTTGTGCCCTTTCTTGCCTGAGCCGCTTCTAGTGAGAAGCCTCTGCCAGCACTCTTGGGGGACCAAAACCTCAGGCGTGTCCTCAACAGAGAATACCTTTGCCTGCGCTGGAATGAACCCTGTGAGGGCGTTTAAGGTGCTTGTCTTTCCGCAGGCCGATTCGCCGCAGATGAAAATACTCATCCCATATTCCACGCAGAGCCAGAGATAGGCTGCCATCTGTGATGTTATGGTGTTCCACTCCACAAGCCTTGTTATGCTTATGGGCTCTGCTGAAAACTTTCGGATGGAAAAGCTTGAGCCCTTCTTGCTTATGTCACGGGTGTAAAGAACGTTCACACGGGAGCCGTCAGGAAGCGACCCGTCACATATAGGACTCGAGTCGGTTACAGGCTTAAGCGATTTCTCACTGATCTTAAGCGCCATCTCATCCAGCTCATCGTCGTTTTTGAAGAAAATATTCGTCTCAATGCTCTTGAAGATCTTGTGAATGATGAAAATCGCCCCAAGCCCTGTGCAGCTGATATCCTCGATCCATGGGTCGCGCATAAGAGGCTCGATCTTACCCAGGCCGGTGAGATTATTGATGATATGATATCTGAGGTTTTCGTTTTGAAGCGGGTCCACCACAATGCGCTTGATCGGTGAGATGCTTGCAAGAGCTGTCTTCAGCGATTTAGCGGTTTCACCCACGATCATGAGCTCGTCCATGTGCTCGTTTAGCATGGTGCGCAGCTCATCAAGGCTTCGAGGTTCATCTGTGCGCGTAAGTCCAAGGAGCACCAGAGAGTCGACGATTGTTTTATAGAGGCGTTTCTCTTCTTTTGTAAGCTCTGGCTGGATCACCATATATTTTATGAGCTCGCCCTGCGCCTGATATGTGTGGACGAATATAGGTCCCTCCACTGGATAGAGAAAGTCCGGAAACTCCGCGTCTTCAAGCTCACGCGTGAGCTGGAGCAGATAAACAGGTTTTTTCCCTGTATTTTTTACATGGTGGTCAATATATTTCTTGAGATGCGGGTACCTTTGCATCGCGGAAACCAGGGCGCCTTCATTGGATTTCATCTTCAATTTCTCCTAGGCCACTCCTGAAATCTCGATTACAAAGCCCACGCCGGGTTCAACCCGAAATCCTATGAGCTCGCCAACCTGCTTCAGCCCTCCTTTGAACCGCTTAACCTTGATGAATCGCTTGAGGCCGGCGCCCACCTGAGTTATAATAAGTTCAAAGTGGATGTCGCATGTGGACTGTAGAACGGTTAGCAGCTTTTGGTCGACGAATTTTTGGTCTGCCGTAAGTATGACAAGCTTTCCTTTGGCCGTGAGTTTTTTTAGAAATGAGATGAACTTGAAATAGTCCTCTGGAGTATATCTCTCTGATATTATGTTTGAAAGGGTGTCCAGGATTATCACATCTGAGTTAAAGAGTTCCTCCGAGCCCATTACCCGTTCCAGAAAATCGCTCCTTGGAATGGTGTGGCCCAGCCGTGGGAACATTGGGATGAAGAGCAGCTTTTCATTGAGCATGCTCTCCACCACTGAGTATTTGAGTGATTCCATCTGGTTTATGAACTCCCCTGTTGTAAGCTCTGTACTTAGAAGAGTTACGCTGTTGCCCTCGGTTATGAAGGAGTAGATAAGTCGCTGTGTGAGGATGCTTTTACCGGCTGAGTCGTCGCCTGTGATAAGCATGAAAGAAGACTTGGGGATTCCTTTTCCAAGTCTGCCGTGGAGCTCGTCGCTTTCAATCTGTATTCCAAAGTAGTTGCCATCTGTCGCCATTCATATCTCCACTCAAACCATGTTTAGGTGTCGAACTCATACTCATCTTCCACTCCGTCGCTGGTGAGGATTTTCACCTTGTGCCTCCCTGCTGTTAGGGCTGTGGTGTTACTATAAGTGGTTAAAAGAACCTCGCCGGGATCCCACCAAACATTGACTTTGTTTGTGGATTTCGCAACGATTTCAACGGTTGTTTCGTTGTCAGAAACCCATTTACCGTCCATTAGTAGATTGGTCTTGTTACCGTCAATCGGTGTTTTACCATTGTTTGCAGTGTATACCTTCACATTCTCTCCCACGTTCACATGTAGTATTGCAACATCAGATAGAATTGTCTTTGAGGCTGCGTCGCCCCTGACAGAAATCCCGGTTTCAAGATTTTGAACCGAGTTTAACAGCACGCCTGAAACACCAAGCGCCAGGCTTATGCCCACGATGAAAAAAATCAGGTGCGATGCAGCTTCGTCCATATCATCATATCCTTTACTCTATCCTGTACTCGTCGAAGGTCTCGCCATAGATCACCCTCACACGATCCCCGCTCCCGGGAGAGCCGTAACTTGTCTTTATGAGAATCACCTCAGAGGGAGTCCAATAGAATTGATCTGAGCTGTTCGTCTCCACAAACTGGCTCGTCGTCACATTCTGATTGAAAAATCCTATAACCTGGGAGGAGTTAGATGAGTTATAGACATCCACAGTCTGCGAGCCTGTGCTCTTTGTGAAGTATCCGAGCCCTGCAAAAGTGTAGCTTGCCTCTGGAACAAAGGCGCCGTTTACAGAGAGAAACACGTCCTGGGGGTTGATGGTTGCCGATCCTGTGTTTTCAGCATAAATCGATGCCCCGCCGCCAATTGTCACATTCACGATTTCCAGGTCTACTTTCATCTGCTCCTCAAGTATCCTGCTTTTCTCCTCCATTGGCACAATCACCTTCTCCGCATAGTTGTTCATCTGGATGAAAAGGCTGTTAAATGCCACAAGCCCAACTATCGAAAGAATCGCAACTGCCGCAACCAAGCTTACTCCCATATCAAGTCCTCACTTTCTCATCAGTAGTCTAAAAGCCCCAGCTCCATGAGCCTGTCTGAAATCCGATTGTACACCCGTGGATTAAGCTCCACACTCGCAAGCTTTGAGATAAAGATAAGAGATGTCATGTGATCGTCAAAGCTCATCGCCCCGCATGCATCCGCCGCGATGTCTGATGTGATGTTTCGAATTCCCTTTGCATGGCGCACAAGAAGTTCTTTAACTCCTTGAGATATCCACTCCACGTCCACATAGAAATCCAGGGCCTCAAGCAGGGTGTAATACCCTCCCTGCTTCAGCATGAAATCAAGCCATTTCAATATGAAAAAGAGGTCTATGGGGCTGTCAGAAATCTCACTTAGAATCGGGCCGTCCAAATTCAATGGTTCATCCTCGTCGTCTGTTCCAATCGCGGCTTTTACACGCGTCTCCTCTGCATGTTGATTATCTGCCGGGTATGGTTCAGGCATTGGCATAGGCTGTTTTGCGCGCGGAGATCCAACCACATTACTGGGGCTTTTTGTAGGTTCAGATGCGGGTGAAGCGGGAGCCACGGATTCCAAATCCGCATGATCGGGCTCATCAATATTCTCCGGTGCTGTTGATTCGGCAGGCGCAAGCGGCCTTGGAGGTTCTCGCACACCAGCAGGGCCAGGTGCCTTAAGCGCCCCCATTTCGTTTGTCACCTGTTCATAGATGCCTGTAAGCTTGGACAGATTCCCCTCAAGAGAAGAGACCTTATCATTATAGCTGTCGCTGTTGCTCTTGATAAGCGCCATGGAGGAGTCCAACTGAGACAGCATGTTTTCCAGATCAACAATCTTTTCAACGGCCTTGGAAAGCTCAACTGAGCTGTCAGCCTCAAAGCTGGGAGGAGCAGAACCAGAGGTCTCAAAGACAGGTACAACCTCTTCACCAGAATCCGCGTTGCCACCCAGAAAGGATGGAGGCCTGGACTCCTCGCCATCAAGCCCGAAAAGCGGGAGCTGATCATCCTTAATATCTCCCAGCTCAATGACCTCGCTGTCACCGCCTGAATCTTTTCCCTTTTTAGAGAGAAAACCCGGAGCCATTAGAAAACCTCAACCACTGAAAGAACCTTAGAAGTCAAAAACTCCACTAGCTCCAATCCGTGACATAGCTGTTTCTTATCGTGTCAGGAACCGTTTTCATCACTGTTTCCATCTGCCCGCTCTTCGGCTGAAGGGTGATGGTAAATGTTTTTCCCGGCTCGAGGTTCAGGTCGCTGTCGTCATCTGTGTAAGTGATCTCAACCATCTCGCCATGCTCAAGGACCGAGTCGTTTGTCACGATCTTGATAAAAGAGGCGTTGAAACTTCGATTGCCGCTGCCCTGATAGAGAATCCCGCTTGTATAGGTGTCTTCAGAGTGATAGCTCAGGATTAGATCGTCCATTCTAATAGGGCTGCTTCCAGAGGCAAGCTTGACTGTGAGTATGACCGCGGTGAGATTTCTGTTTCCTCCTGTGTCGCTTGTATAGCCAACGGTTTGTGTGACGATTACTTTTGTGGATACCTCTTTTGTGGCCTGCTCGCCCGTGGCTGTTGCCTTTGTCTGCAGAACACCTGAGGTCCGCAGTAGCACACCGGCCGCAACCGCTGCAACAAGTATCATCGCGATGAAGATGATGAGCGTGCCGATTCCGACCTGTCCCTTGTCATTTTTCAGGATATGGCCTTTTTTCTTTTTCATAACTCATTCCTCCAATCTAAATTAGATAGTTAGATTAAACATCAGGGTAATACCCCTATAAACTTGGGTATAACCTGCTTAATAACTGGTTATTAAACACCGGATACTGTCGGGTAATAAAAAGAAAAAAAGAGAGGGCATGGTGCCCTCGTGTTGTGTTTTTTTAGCTCCAGTCTGTTACCCAGTTGTTTGCTATAACAGATGGTGTGGTCTTTTTCACGGTTGTGAGCTGGCCTGTTTTCGGCTGCACCGTCATGGTGAACACGGTGTCAGTTGAAAGCGCAAAGTCCGAACCAGAGGAGTTCTGGATCCAGTAGAGAATCTCTATTGTCTCTCCAGATTCAAGCACTTCGTCGTTGGTCACAGTCTTAAGCTGTCTAACATCGAACTTCCCGTCATCACCGTCGGTTGGTGTGCTGCTCGTGACCTCAGCAACATAGGATATGCCGCTGATGTAGTTGTTTCCTGACTGGTAGCTGAGTAGTATGTCGCTCCAGCTGATTGCGCTGCTGCCTGGTGCGAGCCGCACTGTTAGAACGGTTGCGTTCAGGTTTCCTGCTGCGCTGCCGTATCCTGCGACTCCGATTACTTTTGCTTGTGTGGATACTTCTTTGGTTGCTTGTTCGCCTGTGGCTGTTGCCTTGGTTTGCAGTGTGCCTGATGTTCGCAGTAGTACGCCTGCTGCGACGGCTGCTACTAGTATCATCGCGATGAAGATGATGAGTGTACCGATTCCGACTTGGCCTTTGTTATCTTTTAGTATTCGGCCTGTTTTTCTCTTCATATTTTTTATTCCTCCATTTTTTTTGTTTTGCTAAATCGACCGTGTATTTGTGTCTGATTTGTTGATTTTTTTGCCTGTCCAAGTTATGTATAGATTATTTTTCGAAATCCGTAACTAGGGCTGCAACAAAATCTCATATCTGGACGTCGCCCGCCGGCTTTAGCGGGAGTGTGAAGGAAAATTCGGATCCAGCTTCAACCTTGCTTTTCACGTTTATTCTCCCGCCGTGTGATTCGATAACCTCTTTAGCCACAGCGAGGCCCATGCCTGTTCCGCCATAACAGCGTGTTGAACTGCTATCGGCCTGGAAGAAGCGCTTGAAAATATCCTTAAAATGGCCTCGGGGAATGCCCACGCCAGTGTCACGCACGCAGACCTTGATAGAGCCATTGGAGCGCAGCGCTGAAATCGAGATTCTGCCTCCCGGACCATTGAACTTCACCGCGTTATCGACAATGTTTGAAACCACCCTTTCCATCGATTCTTCATCTACCTCGATCATCGGGAGGTTGTCATCAATGGTCAGGTCGATTTCGATCTGTTTTTCCCTGATTTGCGCTATATTGTCAAATAATGCTTTGTTGATTATGGCCCTCATGTCGGTCTCCCGCCTGTTAAGCCTGAAGCGGCCCTTCTGGATTTCGGAAACAGTTATCAGGTCAGAGACCTTGCCGCTAAGCCTTATAACCGCGTCCTTCGCCATTCTGATGAGCATTTGCTGTTCATCACCCTCCTCCTCGGCTGCCAGATCAAGGGCTGAGCTGCAGATAGTTATAGGTGTGCGGATCTCATGGGTCACGTTTGTGAGTATCTCATCGCGCGCACGGCTCATTATCTTCAGCTCTCCATAGGCGGATTGAAGCTTCATGTAGGAGTCGTTTATCTTGCGACGCATCCAGTATCTTTCGGTTGTGTCTTCGAGTATTACTAGCAGGGTAGCTTCGGTGCCGGCCGCTTCTTTTAAGGGCGTGCATCTGATGTTGAACACCATCTCTCGATTTGTATCTTCCCATTTCACTCCGAATTCTGAAAATGGAGTGCCGGAAAAGGCGTTTTCAATCTTTTCCGTCAGGCCGAGTTCACGGAAAAACTGAGATCTGTTAAAGTCGCTTTCAACAGGGGCTCCAACTATCTCGAGAAACTTGGGGTTGCAGGAGGTAAGCGCTCCACTCTGTGTAAGCGTAACGATTCCGTAGGGCGCGTTTTTTATGATCTTTTCATTCAGCCCCTTCACAGCTTCCATCTCCTTTTCAATCTTTATCTGCTCAGTCACATCACGATGAACACCGATAACAGAAACCGAGCGGTCACTGTTTTCAAAGGGTATGAAAAAGGATTCATAGGAAATGTTGTTCTTCCAAGTGGAGATTTCGCTTGTAACAATGCCTGTTCGTATGGCCTCTTGCATCATGCAGTTTTCGCAGGGACCTCTGGAATCAAAGAAGACCTCATGGCATTTTCGACCCTCAAGCAGGCCGAATTGTTCCGCCGACTCGTTGTTTCCAAACTCCACCACACAGTTTTCATTTATGATGTTTATCAGAACGCCTGAGCTGTTTATGAGTCCGTCAGTAAACCTCTTGAGCTCGTAGAAGTCCTCCCGCTCCTCTATTGTGCGCTCTGACAGCCGGCTATAGTTATATATGTTTGCAAGGGAGATGTTCATCCCAAGCACCCCCACTCCAAATATTACTGCTGAGATTATGACTCCTTTTATCCAGATAACCGGTTCAAGGATGTTCTGAGGATTTGAAAGTCCTTCGATAATCCAGGGCGTTAGAACTCCTATGAATATAGTAATATAAAAGAGCTTTTTAGTGGATATATAGAGGCTGTCATCTCGATTTAGTCTATGTTCAACACTGTGCACGTTAATCACTTCACTAGTGCAGGGTTTTTATTAATGTAAACTTTGTTTTTCGAGAAGTGTAACAGAGAATTTGTATCAATTTCGGTTTTTGAAACAGAAGGTATAAATAGAGGGTTTGCACTGGGATTTTTACCCAGAAAAATATGTCTTTGAGAGTGTATATGTGAAAGGGAAAACAGCGGTAAAATCGAATAAAAGGATAATCGTGTTGAACGATTTTTTCAGAGGCGAGGATGTTCTATTCTTCTATGATAAGAAGAAGGATTTTGAAAAGGTCTTCAGAACCGTAGTCGAGCCATTCTCAAAGCAAAACGGCACTAGCACACTCTACGCCTATCCCCGTGAATCCGATAAGGTGGACCAGGCAGACAGCTACAATGGTAAACTCAAGTTCCATCACTTCCCGATTTTGGATCGAAAGTATAAAAAGCTCTTTACCGAGGACATTGATAATTTTGCTTCCGAGTTGAAAAAATTCTTTGGAAAGGTACGACGCGAAAAGGGATCTGGTGTAAAGCTTTTCATCGACTTTGAAAACACGGTTACAGCTGAAAACATCGACGAGATCGTGAGTTTGAAAAAACGTTCAACCGAGGAATACGATGATCTCAAAATCAACCACATCTATGCCTTTGACATAAACTCGCTTACCGATGAGCTTACGCAGCGCCTGGCAGAGATTAGCGACAAATTCATAATAACCTCAGGCGGTGATTATACCATTCTTTCACCTATCCGAAAGGCCGGGACCGGCGAGGCGCCGCAGCTTGAGTCCATAGCCTACGCAGACATTGAAGATCGGGTGAAAAAATCCCTTGACGTAATCATATACTCCATACTTCAAAACTCAAATCTCTGTGGCTTTAACATAATAAAAAACATCGTACAAAACTTCAACGTGCTCCTCAGTCAGGGAACAGTGTACCCAATCCTATATGATCTCACGAAAAAAGGCTATCTCAAGGTTGAGACGCAGAAGGACAATCGCACACGCGTCTACAGCGTAACCGAAGAGGGTGCAAGTTTTTTTAAGACCAAGATCCAGAGTTTTATCGACGCCCAGAGCAGGGTGATGAGTTTTATACAAAATCAAGCGAGGCCAGTTTATGACAAGTAAGATAATGGTGATAGATGACGATTCTGACATGCTGGAGGCAATGCGGTTTTTGCTTGAATCCGAGGGATTCGAAGTTATTACCGCCTGCGGCGGGGCGGAAGGGCTTGAGACTCTTAAGTCTGTAAGGCCGGACTACATCTTCCTGGATATTATGATGCCCGTTATGAATGGATGGGACGTTCTGCGGGAGATCAAAAATGACGAGGGACTCATGGACATCCCGGTATCCATGCTAACAGTTAAACCTTTGACCAAGGAGATGCTTTCAAACGATGACATCAAAGGGATTGTGGATTATGTTACCAAGCCCTTTACCAAGGAAGATGTGATGGAGACGTTGAACCAGATTCTCGCAGCTTAACCAATCGCATTTCCATGTTCTTTTACTCTATCATTTTTCTGCTTTTGTTTCAGGACTTGAAAGAAAAATCTTATTTTCTTTCAACTACTATTCCACCCTATGAACACTGAAAAACAGCTTCAGGCGTATCGAATGCACAATGGAGCAGAGATGCAGATTAAACCTGATAAAACAGTGCTGCTTAAAATAGCGATTCAAAATCTTCGGTATTGAGAAGAATTTTATGGGTTCTACTGTTGAATTTGAAAATCCTGATGGGAAGAGAACGATAGTTCTCGAGGAAAACCGTATTTATCTGCTTGAAGAAAGAGCGGGACTGCTTGTAGTAGATTTTTACTAGCTGCCCAGTTATCATCTTTTGAAATGCGGGATCCAGAGTTTTAAGAATTCCTCGTACATCTTAGGCTCGGCCCGAACAATATCTGTTGCCGTGATAACTCCGATAAGGCTTCCCTTTTCAACGACACCCAGCTTTTTAACCTTGTTTTCAATCATCATCTGAGATGCCCATTCCATCGAAGACAAAGGATCGATTGTCAGAAGCGGACTGCTCATAACATCTTTCAAATATGTCTTTCCGGCGCTTTTACCTGTGCACACGACTCTTTCGACCACGTCGCGTTCAGTGAGTATGCCTGTTGCCCGCCCAGCTTTAAGCGTGATTACTGATCCAATCTTTTTGGCACGAAACAAGTTGCATGCGTCAAGCACAGTTTTTGATTCATCAAGTGTGACAACATCCGATGTCATGATTTTTACAACAGCAACCATACAATATATCTGGACGGGCCCAGGATAAAATCATTGAGTTTCAAACCTGGAAAGACAATCTTAAAAATATACAGAGGCTCACACATAGTTTATTGAGCTTTTGGGGGTTGTATGTAGACAATGGACTTTGAAGAGTTTAATAAGTGGCTGAAACATCCGGTTGCAATTGGTGTCGCCCTGTCGTTGGCATCATTTATCTTGACCGATGCCCCTGGTGTGCTGCATGGCTGGCCCTGGGGTTGGTACTCGGAAATCTCAATCTTTGGATCTAAACTACTGCTAACAAATCTGGCCTTTAACATCTTTTTCTATACTGTGGTCGCATATCTGGTCTATGCTATTTCTGTTAAGTGGGCGATTCCGATTTCAGTTGCCCTCATTGGGCTGATGCTTATTTTTACGCCGCTTTTTTTTAATCGATCACAGCCCTGCGGCATTAAAGCCGGGTCTTGAGCAGACAGCGCAGGTGGTATCAGTTCAGAAAACAGACGCTGCCGGAAGTATGCGATCAGACTTTGAAGAGGCTTTCAAATCACCTCGTGCAGACTGCGAAAAATATGCGCCTCCATTGATTCCTAAGCAGCTAATATTAAAAAACCTTAACTTTGAAGATGACTACTGGCTCGCCTCCTGCGAAGAGGACGTGGCAGCAGGGGGGTGCGACATCTGGGCTGATGGAACAAAGATAACTCATCCGTCGATCTTCGGTGACCTTGACGGGCGAGCTGGCAGCAGGATCAGCCGTGGCAGCCGTGAAGGTGAGAATGTGAACTTTTACTATAACTTCGAGCCCTTGCACTACTCCCGCTCGATTGTCGACAGCGGTGGAGATGTTGTTTCTAAGCGGGAATTTTCAGTGAATCTGGTTTTAAAACCTGGTTTAAAGGTGGTTGAAAAACCTGCGAGAGCGCCGGGAGAAGATTTAGTTGTTTACACTCTATTTGATGTTATAGAATATACTTTTCTCACGTGCAGCTGGAAATGAGGTTTTAAAGCATCTCCAGAAAATCTTCTTCCATCCCATTCATCTCAGATTTCAGCTCAGTGTCCAGTGCCACGAGGGGCGACAGAAAATGCTTTGAAAGCTTGAGCACGCTGTCAAGCTGTGACACAAGCTCTTCTACCTTCTGGCAGGAGCTCTTGTATTGGGCTTCAAGCTCTTTGACCTTGGTTTTAACCTCTTCAAAGGCAACTGCCTTCTGCTCAATCTCAGTCTTCAAGACTGCAGTTTCAGAAGCTGTTGTGGACTGCAGCTCATCAAGGTTTGCGCGCAGTTTTTCAATCTTAGACTCTCGTTTTTCGCACTCCCTTTGCAGGTTCTCGCGCTCGCTTTCAAAATCTTGTTCAAGCTTTTTTATCTGCATTTCGCTGAGTTGTTTCAACTCGGAAATCTCAGATTCAGCCTTCTTTAAATCAGATTTTAGAGTATGTCGTGTTTCAACCGTTTTTTTCAAAGAAGCGATCTGGTTATTCTTCAGTTTAATCTCTTTATTCATGGCTGCAAGCTTTTCTGAATACTCCTGCTCAAGCTGAGCCTTTAACTCCTTCAGCTCGGACTTAGTGGATTCCAGCTCAGCCTTAAGCGGGGCGGAGGTTTTTTTCAGCCGCGAAATCTTCGTTGCACCAGCTTTTAAATCACTTTTTAGTCTTTCAATCTCTTTTTTGTGTTTTTGCAGCGCAACTGTGTTGACCTTTTCAAGCTCCTTTTTAACGCCGGCAAACTCAGACTCCAACCTCTCTTTCAATTGTTTGAGCCTGGTTATCTCGGCACCTTCTGAGCCGGTCCTTTCAAGAGCTGCTTCAAGCCTCTTAATCTCCGAGGCATGCGCCCTCTCCATCTTATCCTGCTCTTTTTTCGCAAAGTCAAGATCAGCTCTTAAAAGGTCCTTTGTCTCACGGAGGATCTCGATTTCGGCAGTCATGCCCGTCGATTTCTTTTTCAACCGCTTTAGCTCTGTAGTGTATTTATCCTCCAGTTTTGTCTTGGCAGATTCCAGCTCAGCTATACGTGTGGCAGAGGTTTTTTTCAGGCGTGAAATTTCAGTGGCTCCAGCCTTCAAATCACTCTTCAGCTTTTCAAGTTTGACCTTTTCATTTTGCACAGTTATGACCTTAACGGTTTCAAGCTCTTTTTTAATGCTTGCAAGTTCAAACTCAAGCCCACCACTTAACTCATTAAGTCTGTTTATCTCAGCATCTCTTGACGCAATATTTTTTTGCAAACCCTTGATCTCAGCCTCTTCAACTCCAACTGCGCCCCGGGATTTTTCAAGTTTAGACTCAAGGCTGCATACGACTTCACTTAACCGGGTTATCTCAGAGTCGTTTGAAAGAATGGTTTTCTGAAGGTCTTCAACTTGGGTGCGCAAAAGATCCTCATCCAAGTTTGTTGACATCTTTTTTTCAAGCTCAGACTTCAGACGATTGATCTCAGAATCATGCTCTCCCTCCATTATGTCAATCTCTTTTTTCGCAAAGTCCAGATCAGCTCTTAAAAGGTCCTTTGTCTCACGCAGGATCTCGATTTCAGCAGTCATGCCTGTCGATTCCTTTTTCAAGCGCTTTAGCTCCGCAATATACTCCTCCTCCAACTCGTCCATCTCCCTGCGAATCATGGACGCCTCAACGTCAGATAGGTGAGGGTAAATAGATGGATACGATTCACTAAAGGCTTCATCCGCAGCCGATTCATCGGAAAGTGTTTCATGGATCTTAATTGCCGTTGTTATCTCCCTAAGGCTCGCCAGATTTGGCCTATCGTCCTTTTCAGATATATTATAGAACTCGCCCATCATATTTCATAAAACCCTGCGCGTCAGTTTTGATAAAAGATAATGCTGGCGCTTCAAGGATAAAAATTATGTTTCAAAACTCGAAACCCACTCAGCCCAGTTTCAACTTATGAAACAGAAACCGAAACACTTAAAAACGGCGCAGGCCAAATATTATTCAGGGTGGAAAAGTATGAGTGAGAAGACGGTAAAAAGAGCCGATTTAAGCCTAAGGCTGAGCGAGCTTGACCTCTTCATCTTGACGTCATTTTTCTTCCTCGGAATAGTGGACAGCTTTCTCACATATGTAGGTGTTTCCATCGGGCTTACAGAGGGCAACATCTTTATAGCCTCCATTATCAGGCATAGCTGGGCATTGTTTTTCATATTCAAGTTTGCAGTTGCCCTATTCATGGCAGCCATCTGCTACCGGCTGAAAAACAGGCTCCTGCCCAGTCTGCTTGCATGTTTCGGCCTGGCAATCGCGCTTTGGAACCTAAACCTCATCATCATGCTTTAACCTTTAAACCCGGCTTTTTCATAACTGGTTATTATCCTTCGTATACTCATGTTTATAGGGTTATTAATTCACTTTTTATTTCATGCCCCCGGGATCTAATGGCGATGGACCTATTTCTGAGAAGAGGAACAAGGATGAAAATGTACTCGGAAAGCTTACGAGCAAGACCGAGGCGATTGACAAAACGATTGAGGAGATCAATGAGGCGGTTCCAAATATTGAGGAGTCCTATAAAACCCTTGACGGGACGATATCGGGAATTGAGGGTTCGATTCAGGAGCTTTTGTCGATCTATGAGATTCTCACGAACAAGATAAATCCCTTTGTGGACGATGGCAAGTCCGTGGCAGGGGGAGTGGAAACGACTGATATGGCTGAGGTTAAGAAGGCTAAGCAGCTGAAAAAGAAGAAGACACGTTCAAAACCCTCCTCTACTCCTGCGCCGAAACCGGCCTTAAAACTCAAGCCAGAATTGAAGGGTAAAAAACCCGGTCAAATCCCCTTGAAAACACCGCTACCTACAACAGTAAAAAGGAGGGCACCCCCCTTACAAAACCGGGTTTTACTCAAGACTCATCGGGCCATAATACTCGTCCGCTGGTCAAACTTTCTATTAGGGCGTCTGGGACTACTGGGGACACTTGAGGCGCTGATGCACTATGAGACCATCGGCTGGTTAGATGCCAAAACCAAGGAGGTGCTGATAAAATACTCGCGTGCAATTAAACACGGGGTCTCTGAGAAAGAGGGGTACATGGGGATAGACGAGCACGTGGGCTCGCTTTTTTATTATTCAAAGCTTCGCGGCAGGGAGCTCAACCCGAAGATGTACCCTCAGTTGATCGAGGAGCTTGCAGACCTGGACTATATTGGACAGGTGGGGGAGAGCTGACTATGAGGTGGACTATTATACTCTTCATCCTTCTCCTCACATTTCCCCATGCGTTTGCGGATGAAGGGTTTGTGATGCGCTGGAACCATGAGTTCAAAAAGCCTGTGACCTCTGTTGCGGTGATGGATTTTGACCGGGATTGGGTTCTTGACGACATCCTTGTGGGGTCTGTGGACAACGGGGTTTACGGATTCAATGAAAACGGGAGCTGGACCGGGGAGTATCAGGCTCCGAGCTCGGTTTACGCGGTGTCATCTTTTGACTATGGTTCTAAAGATTCGCGTCTTTCCGGGTCTCTTACAAGCGGTGTGGCAGGGTCGTGGAATAACTATGTCTATGCTTTTTGGCGGCCATATTTTGGGCACAGTTTTTCAGACGGCATATATATCTGGAAATACAACGCGGGTGGGGATATCTATGCTCTTGCTTCAGGTGATCTTGATGAAAACGGCTATGATGATGAGGTGCTGGTAGGGGTTGGCGGGGATGGAACCACAAACACCGGCAAGATAATTGCCCTGGTAACAACTGGCGCGGAGTGGTGGACATACTCGACCTCTGCGCCGGTTAAGACCTTTTCCACCGTGGACATTGACAGTGATGGAAAGCGTAGCGACGTGGTTGCGGGCTTTGGTAAAACAGTGGTTGTCCTAAAGACTGGGAACAAGTCCTCTAACGCATCGAGCGCGAGCAGTCTCTGGTCTTTTGGCACTGGTGATGATGTGTCTGTTGTGTCCTACGCCGATTTTGACGATGACGGTGAGTATGATGATGTTATTATTGGAGCCGGGGAATATGTTTATGCCGTTGACTCGCAGGGAAAGCTGCTTTGGAAACTGGGTCTCAACCGCTCTGTAAAATCAATTACCGCGCCAAATCTGAATGGCGATGAAAACATCGACTACTATCTGGTGGGAGCGGGCGATAAGATATTTGCAGTGCGAAACAGTGAAAATACGGGCGAGGTGCTCTGGAGCTTCAATGTTGTTGCGCCTTTTAAGTACCATGTTGCCGCTGATTTTGATGGTGACACGATACTTGATGATCTGGCGATTATTACTGAAAACATGCTTTTAGCATATGATCGATCTGAGATATTTGTGCCTGATTTCACAGTTGTTAAAAGCGTGTCAAAGGCTAGTCTCACTGTTGGCGAGACCTTCAACGTGACTTTACGAATCGAAAACCAGGGGTCTGGAGAAGGGGATTTTATCAGGATAAATGAAACGGTGCCAGAGGAGTTCATGGTTGTGGGAAGTATGATTCCGCGTTTTCTCCCGCCTATCGAGTCAGGGGAGGTTAAGGTGCTCAGCTACGAACTGAACTC
>BDTI01000061.1 GCA_002923215.1 archaeon BMS3Abin16
CGAAAAACGCTGGAACACCCATGACCACAAAGGAGTTAAAGATGTTTGAGCCAAGCACATTTCCAATCGCAAGCTCAGGCCGACCCTCCCTCGCCGCGGTAACACTCACCATCAGCTCTGGAAGCGAGGTTCCAAGGGCAACAGCGCTTGCGGCGATAATCTCCTTGCCAATATTAAATTCTTCTGAAAGTGTGATAATCGATTCAACAGTGTATTTCGCACCCAGGTAGATGAAAGCCGCGCTAAGAACCAGAGTTATAATAGTCATAGTTTCAAGCTTTTTTCTCTGTTTTTTTCCTTCTGCCCCTGGATGTTCCAGCTCTCGCTCTACATTTAGCGTGTAATGCATGTAAAGCACAAAGCCCATGAGAGAGAGCACCGCTTCAACCGGGGAAAACACCCTGTCCCATAGCATGAGTGAAAGTAGAAATGATGACCCGACAAATAGGGGTAGATCTACATGGATAAGCTCGTATTCAATATGCAGCTTCCCGCCTACAACTCCGACCACGCCGAGAACGAGAAAGATGTTTGTAATATTTGATCCTACAACGTTTCCTGCAACGATTTCGGATGCGCCTGACAGGACTGAGACAATCGATGACACAAGTTCAGGTAGCGAGGTTCCGATTGACACGATCGTAACGCCTACAATAAAGGAGGGTATTCCCAGGTAGATACCGATTTTTTCAGCGGATTTTGTGAATTGTGATGAGGCTTTAATAAGAACTACAATGCTTAGAAGGAAGATTACGACCGGAAGGAGCGGGGTGTTCATCACCTGCTAGTTTGGAAAAAGGGCTAATATAGTTTATTGTCAAAAACCGCCGTGTCTTGGATGATTTTATATGCTTCAAAGAGTAAATGGATTTTTTATGAGGATAATTGCCTTTTCTGATCTTCACGGCGATTTACAATCACTCAACAAGATTACAGGTGTGCTCCAGGAATTTGATCTTCTTTTGGTTGCAGGTGATTTTACAAATTTTGCCTCGGCAAAAGTCACTGGGCACATGATAACTCTCATCGCAGAAACAGGTATTCCCGCGCTCTATGTTGCAGGTAACTGCGACCTAGTTGAAACTGTTGAACTCTACCGGAGTCTTGATATCAGCCTGCACGGCGAGGGAAAGATAGTTAATGGTGTTGGTTTCTTTGGTGTGGGAGGGTCAAATCCAACGCCTTTCAACACACCTCTGGAATACAGTGAATCTGATATTAGGGGCATGCTCAACTCCGGCTACAGGGAGGTTAAAGATGCAAATATTACTGTGCTTGTTTCTCATCCGCCGCCAAAAGGGGTTTGCGATAAAACCGCTGGAGGCGTGAATGCCGGGAGCCTGGCTGTTAAGGAATTTCTCCAGTCACACGAGGTTGATCTTGTTGTCTGCGGCCATATTCATGAAGCAGGGGGAATAGAGAAAATCAGGGGCACAGCGGTTGTGAACACTGGTCCCGCGTGCAACAGCTATGCAAGTATCGATATTTCAAAGGAGCAGGGAGTTAGTGTGAAGTTGGAATCAATACTTTAAAGACGCTTCCGCCGCCGGGACAGCCTTCAAATCCACACCTGCCCACTGTGCCCGTCAACGAGTCTCTTAACAATTGCAAGACCAAGGCCTGTTCCTTCGATACATCCTTTTTCAACCCCGTTTAAAACACCCTACTCTCTTGAATTGTTTGATTACCCTATTTTAGAATCAGTTATTGAAACTGCTCACAGGGCAATCCCTTTTGACGCCCTTGCCATTCGAACAATGATTAAGAGGTAAAAAAAGCTATTTTAACTTTCCCTGTTTTTCCAGAACCAGCTCCAGATAACTCCTGGTCTCAGATCCCTCCACACCCAGCTCTCGAAGAAAATCAAAAAGCGCATCCGGCTTGTAATCACCCTTCATCTCAACC
Organism: archaeon BMS3Abin16; assembly: GCA_002923215.1. Lineage (GTDB taxonomy): Archaea > Hydrothermarchaeota > Hydrothermarchaeia > Hydrothermarchaeales > SZUA-236 > SZUA-236. The sequence goes on from BDTI01000061.1 coordinate 1,906, forward strand.
TCGATAAAGCTTCCAAGTCCCTCTAAATAGTCGAGCATGATTTCAAACTCTTCAAGCCGCAGATAACGCCGCCTTTTTTTAACCGGCATTACCTCGGTAAAACCCAGCGCCCGCAGAATAGAGGTGGAATTATCCCAGCTATCAACTTTAAGATTGAACTCCTCACGTGTCTTGGTATGCCTGTCGATCTTCGGCCCTTTATATGTGAGAAAAACCATGTCCTCAACCCGCCGGAGCCTGATTGCTTCATCGGTCTCTGCAAAATCCCGATTCGGATGGTTATAATAGACGTCAACTTCGATAACCTCTTTTCTAAACTCGCCGCCAAGCTCTAGAATCCGCGCTTCAACGGCTGGAATCGAGTCGATCCGCGCTTTCACCTCGATTTCAAGCACGGTCTTCACCTCTAAATGGGCAGACGTGGATGAGCACGCTCACAACTTCATCCAGCTCTGAGACAACCTTTGCCTGGACTTTGTGGGCTAGTCTGTCCGCGTCAATAATAAACATGTCTTTGTCAACCTCTATATGCATCTGCACGTTTGCCACAACCCCTACATAATGTATCTTTAGCGAGTGAACGCCTTTCACACCGTCAACGTCAAGTGCGAGATTTGTTATCTGGCTTATAAGCCCTGTGTCCGGAACCGATCCCATGAGCATG
>BDTI01000062.1 GCA_002923215.1 archaeon BMS3Abin16
GAACAGAATCAAACCATCCGCCAAACTCTGTGGCTTGAAATTTTAGTCTTGCTACTTCACCGTCACATCCATCAATAATCGATGAAAATTGCGCAAGAATCCCGCCAATAACAAGATTAACGTATCCCCCTAAGAAGAAGAAAAATGCACCCAGCATAGAGAGGAGAAAAGAAAAAAAGGAGATAGAATTTGGACTTATGCTGGTTTTTACAAGATGTTTTGAAATCCTGGTTGAGATGGGTCTGTTTAAGTGTCTTGATATAGGGCCATCAGCGGGTTTTTTTAAAGTGGATAAGAGCTTGCCTTCCGCTAATCTATATGTCGCCTCCTCATCCACATCCACCCAGTAACCATCTTTAATATCAAGGGCTTTAGCTTTACCCTTTTTAGCCAAAACTTTCATCCCTTCTGTGAGGGAAGTGCTGCCATTACCTGAGCCCTCTTCGAGGGCTTCAAATATTGCCGGAGAACAAAGAAAAATTCCTGTGTCATAGGCGTTATATTTCTCGATATTCTTTCCTATATCCAAAATCCTATCTTCTTCGACAAGAACTTTGGTAACATCACCATCAACAACAAACCCATTGGTTTCAATGCTATAATCCACAGCCAGCACAACTTCGCCATCAGCTACTTTTTCACCCATCAGTTTCACAAGCAAGGATTCGTCAAAGAGGTGATCCCCCATCAACAGGATAAAATTCTCTGTCAGCAGTTTTTTAGCCTTAAGCACAGACAAGCCGTTATCCTTTTCCCATTCTTCATTCAGGATGCTTGTTATCCTTATATTTCTCTCAACGCTAAATCGGGTAAGTTGCCTCTCCACGGCCTCGTTATTGTGTCCAGTTACCACAATGAATTCAGTCAGACCGACCTTCTTTGCAGTCAATATCACCCTTTCAATAAGCGGTAATCCTAGGAGAGGGATGAGGGGCTTTGAATCGCCTCTTTCCGATAATCTACTTCCCCTTCCTGCAGCTATGATCAGACAATTCATATACCCCATTCTCGTTCATCTTTAATGAAGTCTTCGGAGCAATGCACCTACTCACTTTTCACTATTTCGAGTGACTTACTAAGCAAAAACGAACTGGGCAAAATCAATCTATTTCCATCCTCAGTTTCCAGAACAATGTTTCGTAGTTTAATATCCCTAACCACACCCTTGTATTTGACATCGACGACTATGCGGTCCCCGAATTTGACCGTGTTTGTGGAGAAGATGATTATGCCGGAGATGATGTTGTTTATTATGTCCTTTGTCGCTATGCCAATCGCCAGGCCAAATACACTTGCTCCTGTGATGAATGCAAAGAAGATGTCTGTCATGCCGAAGATGTAGGCGACGTAGATGACAAAGACCACGATGGATAAAATACTGAGGATCTTGTTCGTCAGGACATAAAAATTCTCTTCAAACTCTATATTTTCAAGACTTTCATCCATTTTCTCAAGGGTTCTTCGAGCAGCCTTTTTAACAAGCTTTGTGAGGATAAAAAGGACTATAGCGCCAACCACAATCCAGACGATTTTGAGTGATGCAGAGGCAATGTCTATCATTTGCAATTCCTTCATATTATCTGAGAGTAATTTAGATTACTTCCCCGTCCAGGTTTTTAAACTCTTCTCAGGATAATTCTCTCCATTTCAACCTTTTTTAATAGAGAGAAAGCAGCCGTCATAAGTGTCGTAGACAACATTGCCCTTGTCAATGTTCACAAGCTCGTAATTGACTTCGCTGTCGAAAAGCTCAGAGGAATAAAACCGTCAGATGTGGCGATAAAAAAAATGAAAACTCACACTTTATGTCAAGCTCCATTTTTCTCGCCTATTAGTGTTCCAGCTTCTTTTAAAAGGCTTTCTATCTCCGCTCTGGGATCAGGCGCAAGGTCAAGGTCAAAGACAATGAGTTCCAACCGCCCTGAGGTCTCGTTTTCACGGACAGTTCCAGCCGCAGTTATCTCGCTTCCACCGATCTCACGCAGGCGGTCATGAACCAGTTGATATGCATCCCCCTCGATAAGTGTGTTTATCGTTGTGTTCAAAAGTATCTCACCCATCTTATTGAAATATACTGTGTGAAGCCGGCCTGTCCCATCATCGATAACCCCGTTTACAACAAAGCGTTTCTCACCCTCTTTTTCATAGATTGTCGGATTGTCATAGATTCGGATGAGCGCGCCTCGCACCTCAGCTTTGGACTCAGGCTTCAGATCTGTAATCATGCTTCGTTTCGCACGAGCAGTTTCAGATGCGACGGCAACAACATTTTCAAGCACAACATCAGGCGGGTTCAAAACAACCTTCCCATAGCGGCCAACATGGATTTCAATGTCGTCAAGACGCTCGCGGACATAGCCTTTTTTAATAAGAATTATGTCGCCTTCTTTGAGTTCACCCGCTTCCACTAGCCCGGCATCATCATCCCATAAAACAGCTCTCGCCGACTTGGTATCGTCTGCAACAAAGAGATTTGCAACCCTGCCCGTTGACCCGTCTTCACGTGTGAACTCCCGCGTCTCATAGCTTCGCAGAACCTTCACAACACAATCCACACCCTGCATACCTGCGGCAAGCTCGGAAAGCTTCATCCGTGACCCGCCGGATTTTTTCGGATAATCATCTTCATTCAAACCCTTAGGAGCTGGATCAATAAAACTCCTATTTCCAATATGTATCTCAGGTTCGCCGTTTCGATTCTCCTTAGTATAGCCATCTTTCACCGTAATTAAATTGCCTTCTTTCACGTCGCCATTCTCAACCGCTTCAGCCCACTTATCCCAGAAAACGATTCTAACAGCACTGGTCTTGTCAGCAATCATTCCAGATGCAACCTTGCCCTTCACATCATCTGACTTGTCAAAGCTGCGCACTTCAAAGAGCTGTGTAAGCCTGCCGGAAACATCAACACTTGACATCCCTGGAATCACGTTTTCAAGCATAAGCCTCGGCGCCTCCTCAACCATACCCTCAAGAAAATTGATCCCAAGCTCACCTGCAACAATATGCGCCGCGCCTTCAAGGGTGATAAGACCATTAAGTTCGCCTCGCTTACCCTCAACCTTACCCCGAACCTCATCCTCCCCTAGCCCGCTTTTCACACTGATTTTATGTATAAGATCATCTGCACTAAAACCCATAATATAGCACTATAAACAAAAAGACTATATAAAAATTTAGGTTTGAAACAAATGTCCAGCGCTCTTCGAAATCTTTATTATCTTGTGGCGTGTGAGGGTGGTGTATGTTTGGGCGTAATCTTGAAGACTTCATTAAAGTGACAGAGGAACCCAGGAGCTTTGACGAGGATTTCTTTGATTTTACAGACCGCATCTATCCGTGGACCACTGTGTATCGGTTTTTCTTTCTCGCAGACTTTGAGCGGGGGACTCAGTTTATGCTCGGCGCCGGGCAGAAGAATCTTCGCAGGTATCATGTGAACGGCGAGCCTATTGAGTTTACGAACAACGAGCCTGATTATCGGATGGGTGTTTCCTATTGGCTGGAAAACGGCTCTCTATTGCATCGGACTGTTAACGACGATGTCAACGTAGAAAACGGCCTCAGAGGTGATTCATTTTCATTTATCAGGGAAAACGGAGGTTACACGCTTGAGGTTCCTGATGTCGATATAAAGGCTGTTCTCGATGATAAAAGTTCGAAAACCGATTATATCCGATTCAACGCAGGCATTTCACCATTTTATCGGCATAATAAATATCTCCCCTTCAAAGGTCGTGTGATGGGCCGACGGGTTGAGAAAGGCGTTGCCTTTATTCAGAAAGTCTATCTTAACATGCCTTTTATGCCCTGGCGCTGGGGCAGGGTGTTTTTTGAATCCGGCGCGCGGTTTGACTTCTATGAGCCAAGGTTTGTAAGACCTCTTTATCGGAGCATCAACTTCGAGCACAACGGCAAGCGCCTGGAGTTTAAGCAACGTCAGCAAATCTCTTTTGACGACTCTCTTTGGAATATCGCCGGCCGGGCTGCCACGGGTGAAAAGCTTTCTATCAGCATCCGACCCTATCAGAGTGTGCGCCAGACCTTTGAAACGCCTCGAACAATATTTGATTATACTGAGATGCCGTCTCGGCTTGAAAGCTTTGAAATCACTAAAAACGGCGAGACATTGTTTTCTCAGGAGTCTCTGGGCGAGAGTGTGGCGAATTGTGAGGAGGCTTTTTACTCCAAACTATTGATTTAACAGGCAAGAGGGGGAGAGACTGTTTGTGGGCGTAATGTTTTTATCCTTTTGCAGGTAGACAGTGGAACATGAAGTGGGAAGTTCGGATTTCATACAAGAAAGGTGTGCAGGACTCTGAGGGTGAGTCAACGCTATCAGGTTTGAAGACACTCGGTTTTAACAATGTAGATAATGTGAGCGCGGCCAAGGTCTACCTTATCGAGGGAAACCTCACACATGGGGATGTGGAGGAGATGTGCAGGCGGCTTCTCGCAAACCCTGTGAGTCAGGACTACTCGATTTCTGAAGTGAAATAAATGGCAGGTCCAATCTCTCTTGATGTAGATGACACAGGGCTTATGACTATTTCCAGGGACATGCAGCTCTCGCTGAGCCTCGATGAGATGAAGGCGCTTAAAAAATATTACCATGCTTTAGGGCGCTCTGCCACAGGAATTGAGCTTGAAACCTTTGCTCAGACCTGGAGTGAGCACTGCTGTCATAAAACCTTTCGCGGCGAAGTTGAATTTGAAGGTAAAATCGTCAGTAATCTTTTGAAGACAACTATTGCTAAGGTGACATCGACCCTTGACCATGAGTGGTGTTTCTCGGTTTTTGAGGATAACGCAGGCATCGTGGACTTTGACGGTGACACTGCAATCGCATTTAAAGTTGAAACACATAATCACCCGTCGGCACTTGAGCCTTTCGGAGGCGCGGCAACAGGTGTAGGCGGCGTTATCCGTGACATCCTCGGCGTCTGGGGCGAGCCTATCGCAAACACCGACGTGCTCTGCTTCGGACCCCTCGACTACCCCTATGAAAAGCTTCCAGCAGGGATGAAACACCCCTCATTTATCTATAAATACGTGACCGCCGGAATCGGGCACTACGGAAACAACATGGGCATTCCAACTGTGAACGGAGCCATCTATTTTGATGAGTCTTATGTAGGCAACCCACTTGTCTACTGCGGAACTGTGGGGCTTGTGAAAAAAAGCAGATATAAGCGTGAGATACGAACAGGCGATGTGATGATTCTAGCCGGTGGAAAGACGGGTCGCGACGGCATCCACGGTGTCACATTCGCATCGGTTGACCTTTCAACTGAGCAGGAGCGTTCAGTCGTGCAGATCGGTGATCCCATTGAAGAGGAGAAGGTGAGCCGCGCGGTGATTAGTATTCGAGACAAGGGATTGGGCTCTGCGATTACTGATCTCGGCGGCGGCGGACTTTCATCTGCTATCGGAGAGATGGCGGAATTAGGCGGGTGCGGAGCCGACGTCCATCTTGAAAGGGTGCCGCTCAAGCATCCGGGGATGCAGCCCTGGGAGATCTGGACAAGCGAGTCACAGGAGAGAATGCTTGTCTGCTGCCATAAAAAAGATGTTGAGGCTATTCTCGGCGTCTTTGCTGATGAAGAGGTGGAGGCAGTTGTTGTTGCAGAGTTTACAGAAGGCGAACGCCTCAGGCTCATGCACACAGATACTGTTGTGGGCGAAATCAATATCTCATTTCTCTTCGGAACAAACATCCGCACCCGGCGTGTTGCAACACCGCCTGAGAGGAGTTTCTCAGAACCGCGTGTGAGAAGCATGGACCCCGCAGCGGATCTGCTCGCAATCCTTGCCATGCCCAATGTAGCGTCAAAGGAAAATGTGATTCGTACATATGACCATGAGGTGAAGGCGCAGACCGTACTCAAACCGCTTCAGGGCTTGGACGGCCCAGGAGACGCAGCAGTTCTCAAACCGTTAAACAGCTCATGGAAAGGTGTGGTCATATCTAATGGGATGAACCCTGAGTACGGCAAAATCGACCCTTATCACATGGCGGCCTGCGCAATTGACGAGGCGATTCGAAATAACATCGCTGTAGGCGGCAGACGAATTGCGCTTCTCGACAACTTCTGCTGGGGTAATCCTGAGCGGCCTGATCGTATGTGGGGCTTGGTGCGGGCCTCGCAGGCCTGCCATGATGTAGCCCTTGCCTTTGAAACCCCTTTTATCTCTGGAAAAGACTCGCTTTATAACGAAACCGAGCTCGGGCCTATCACGCCGACACTTCTCATCTCCGCGCTTGGTGTCATGCCAGATATCAGGCGTGCGGTGTCGATGGATCTCAAAGAGGAAGGAAACAGCATATTCATAGTTGGAGCCACGAAGGATGAGCTTGGGGGATCACATTTTTACAAGTTGAAAGGAAGTCTTGGCAAGAATGTGCCCATGGTGGATGCTGCGTCTGCTAAAACGTCTTTTGACATGCTCACAAAAGCGATTGACTCTGGCTGCGTGCGAAGCTGTCACGACCTGTCTGAGGGCGGGCTTGCGGTTGCTGCATCGGAGACGTGCTTTGCAGGCGGGCTTGGGCTTGAGCTGGATCTGGATAAAATGCCAAGGAAAGGTGAATTAAGCACGGAGAAACTTCTTTTCAGCGAGAGCCAGAGCAGGTTTCTCGTAGGGACAGATGATTCTGCGGCCTTCGAAAAAGCCATGGCTGACACGGTTTTTTCTGAGATCGGATGTGTCACAGACGATAAACGCCTAAGGATTACACGTAAGGCAGCCGAAGTATTAAACATTGAAATCGAGGTTCTCAAAAGGAGCTGGAAAAATGGCTTATAAAGTGTGTATCATCCGGGCTCCGGGCACAAACTGCGACAGAGAAACAGCGATGTGTGTTGAGTCGCAGGGGCTTGAGGCTGAGGTTGTGCATGTGAAGCGGCTTATGGAGGGAGAGATACGTTTTTCCGATTATGACGGTCTCATCATTCCAGGCGGGTTTTCTTTCGGCGATCATGTCCGTGCGGGGGCTCTTCTAGGCAAGATTTTGAAAGAACGCTTTGGCGATGAGCTGGCCCAGTTCTCGTCGGATGGAAAGCCGATTCTGGGGATTTGCAACGGATTTCAAGTGCTTGTGGAATGCGGACTTCTACCGGGAAACACAGCTCAAAGCGCGCTTACAACAAATCTATCCTCCAGGTTTGAATGCCGATGGGTGGATCTATCAGTTGAAACTAGCAGGTGCATATTCACAGATGGACTTTCCGGCTCTATCAGGCTTCCAGTTGCCCATGGTGAAGGCCGGTTTCTGGTTACTGCAGGCGAGCTAAAAGAGCTAACAAACACAGGTCAAGTAGTTTTCAAATATGCCCAGAAAAATGGGGGAAGTGCAGGCGGCAGCTACCCTGAAAACCCGAACGGCTCGATCGATGATATCGCAGGCATATGCAACAAAGAGGGAAACGTCTTCGGCCTCATGCCCCATCCGGAGAGGGCCTTTTATAGATTCTTGCACCCGAGATGGACAAAAAGCGATGAAAGCGAGTCATTTGGTGATGGGTACAAGATATTTAATAACATGGCTGAATATATAATGCGATGATTGCTCTGGTTGACTCGGAATCTGCAAGGGAGGGCTATGAATATGTGTATCTTGGCGAGGCTGATGAATGTGAAATGTGCAGCCTCCGCTTGCCATGCCATCATAATCTTGAACGTGGCAGACGATATGTTGTGAAATCTGTTCGGGGCAAGACCCATCCATGCAGCCTCTTTGGACAGGTGGTTGTCTGCGATGTAGATGAGATGGGTGTGGACGGGGCGATCGCTCCGGGATTCGCCTTTGTAGGTTCATCGATCACATTCAAAAGTGTTGATTGTAAAAACCCTCTCTGCGACTATTCAGGTCTATGCATGCCAGAGGGGGTGTCCACCGGAGACAGATGCACGATCACCGGTGTGAAGAAAAAGATAAACTGTCCTGAAAAAAGAAGCCTTGTTGTTGCAACGCTCAGGCGGATTTAGACTCGGTCGTAGGCTTAGAAGCAGCCGTGGGTTTACGCTGTTTCTGCGCCTTCTGCTTCTTTTTATCAGATGGAGTGGTGCGCCTGTGTACATCTTTATAGTCTACTTCATCAACAGCATCGATAAAGGTGAAGATATCCCTGACTGCAGAGATCTTTCCAACCGTTGCGCTTGGATCAACCCTGAGGATATCGGGAAGCACTATTTCAACAGTTTTTTCTTTAACAGTGATCTTGAATTCCTGTGAGTCTACGCCCGGCATGTATAGTTCAAGAAGCTGGCGGATCTTCTCCTCTTTTTTATTCACCTTCTCCTCGATTTTAACCTCATATTCAAGGACTTTGCCTGCAAGCCCGTGGTTGAGATCAACCCTTACTCTGCCGCCGCCAACACTTTGAACACGGCCCACGGCGTCGTCAAGTTCAACATGCATACCCACTGCCGGGTCTACACCGCGTTTTTTAAACTCCCTTGTCGGGATAACCTTGATCTTTGCAGGGTCGCGTTTTCCAAATCCATCTTCAGGCGCTACGTCAATTTTTGTCTTATCACCAAGCTCTGCACCTACAAGTGATTTATCGATTCCGGGAAGCACGTGCCGGGCGCCTATTACAACAGGCCGGGCCTTAAAGATCAGATTCGGCTCATAGATGTTGTTTGCCTTTGCAACGTCTTCATATGTTGTGTCAAAGACCTCTCCTGTTTCTCTTATCTTCCCTGTAAAATTGATCCTAACAAAATCTCCATTTTTTAACACCATAAAAATATTCTCCTTAAACCAGTGTTGCGTCCACAACCTCGGCTGCTTTCACGCCAGCGATTTCGCGTGCCTTCTCCTCGAGCAGGTCAGATACTCCGCCTGAATCCTCAACCACATAGGATGGTTTGAGTGCTACAAGGCCGAATGCTATGGGCTCTTTTTCAATGGAGTTGAATTTTCCCACATCCAGGTTTTTCAGTTTCTCCGTGAGTTCATCGAGATTGGATTCTACTCCATCTGGAAGTATCTTTAGTGTTACGAGAACCTTGCCCATTTCAGGGGCCTCCGAATCCGCATTTTGATGTGTAACTTTTACCGAGTTTTCTGCATCTGGCGCATCGACCGATTATCTCGTCGCAATTTGGACAGGGAAACTTCGCTGATCCATCTCCTATCGAGATTATTGCGCCGCATGATTTGCAGGTTAATCTTTCCAATTTATTTTCCTCCTGTTACAAGAGTGCCAACAGGGTCTCCTTCAAGGGCCCTTCTTATATTATTTTCCGTTCTGCCAGACAGGACTCTGCAGTCCATTTTCCAGGTCTGTAAGTAGGCTGGCAGGCTCTTATCTAAACAGGTGGTTGTATTTAAGAGTTTTCCTGCAGCAATTGATTCCGCTATTTTTCCATCGATTATTATGCCTTCAACATCAGTGAGTTTGATGAAGCTGGATAGGCCGGTGGTTTTTGCGATGTAACCTGCGATTGTGTCAGATGTCACGTTCCACGAAGCAGGCAGATCAGATCGTTCAATGATTTCAAGGGGCAGGATTATTCTCGGACCCCATGTTTCCTCAATTTTATCTGTCACCGCGACACCTGAAAGATCAGAGAGATACAGCCCGTATTGATGCATGCCGAGAACTGCCATTTTGTGGGCGGCTTCATCTGAAATCTTGTTTTCAGAGTATATCTTTCGCACTGTGTCTGCAAAGACTCCGCCGCCGGGGACAATCAGCACATTGTACTGCCTCAAGACATTCATAACCTGCTCTGCCTCTGAGAGCAGGCTCCCGCCAACCTTAACAACTATCATGATAAAAGGTTTATTCAGCACTCTTTTTAAGGATAATGTTAAAATAGGGGGACTGATAACTTTTTTGAGGATTATAATAATGACATCTCATCTAGGCTCTGAAAAAACCGCTCCAACCGTGTTGATAGTGGAAGATGACAGTGAATCAGCCGAGCTTTTGAAGGTGCTTTTCGAACGCCACGGATTTAACGTCACAGCCATCGCGTCAAACGGCGCGCGGGCAGTTGAAAAATACAAAGAGCAAAGACCTGATGTTGTAACAATGGATATTTTGATGCCCACTGTTGACGGGCGTGATTGCACTAAACAGATAATGGACTTCGACTCAGATGCGAATATTGTGGTTGTATCTGTTCTGGGCCAGGATGAACTTGAAACGCTCAAGACTCTTGGCGTAAAGGCATTTATCAAAAAACCGCTGGATATTAAAGAGCTCTTCGAGACTATGGTGAATATCTCGGTTTCCATTGTAAAAAATGAATCTGGCAGTGAGCTGGGCGCTGTTGGAATGGCCTCGCCTGCCGAAGCTGATGTTGCGGAGAGCTCGCTTTTTCTCGACATCCTGCGCCATGATATTTTGAATCCCCTCGGCCTTATCAAAAACTTCGCAGAACTCATGCTTGACACTGTATCTGATGATAACAAATCCCAGGTTGAAGCGATTATCCGTAGCTCTGAACGGTTGATAGAGATTATTGAGGATGGAAGCAAGCTTACAGCATATTCAAAGCTTCGACGCCTGAGTTTTGAACGTCTTGAGGCCGGGGCGTTGATTGAAGACGCGGTTAAGGCGAATTCCGAGATTGCCGCCAGAAAAAATATCACGATTGAAAATAGGTTTTCCGGTGAACACTTTATATCTGCAAATATATTGTTGAGTGAAGCCTTTTCACAGATCATTTCAAACGCTGTTAAATACTCGCCTGAAGGCTCAACTGTCATCGTTGACGCTGAGTTCAATGATTCAGCGGTTTTCTCCTTCACTGACAGCGGACCCGGTGTTGATGACCAGTATAAGACCTCGATTTTCAACCGCTTTGAGCAGGCGAAGAAGATGGGGGTGAAGGGATGTGGTATCGGACTTGCGGTTGTTAAAAAGATTACAGGTCTCCACGGCGGCAAGGCGTGGGTCGAAGACAATCCAGAGGGTGGCAGCGTCTTCAAGATCAGCATACCAATAAGGGATGGGAAGGAGACTATTTCGAGATGAATTTTTTCGATCAATTCCTGCTTGGATCGATTTTGCTCACCCTTGTTTTAGAAATTGGACTTTTAAGCTTTCTAGTCATTAAAAAAAGGATTCTCACAGGCGAGAGATCGCGCATGGTCTTTGGAGCAAACCCACATAATGTTGTTGTTATTACAGTTCTTTTTCTGGGTTCGCTTCTCTTTCATTTCACAGCTGAAATCGCTGAACTGCTGGAGATGAAGGTGTTTTTTTATCAGCTTCTTGAAACAGCTCACCTGCTTATGCTCCTTTTCGCGTTGCTTCTTATCGGCAGACTTACATTTATGATGGGGCGGGTAAAATGATCTTTGCGCTGCTCGCGATTATAGGACTCTCTGTAGGGCTTTCACTTGCAATTATTGTAATCTACTTCCTCAGGTATTTTCAGCGTTATTATAAGGAGGCCGAAGAATTTCAAAGGTCTTATAACCTGCTTCTAGCCCTGCTTCTAGCGCTCATCCTGCACAGCCTCTATCTGCTTGGAAAATATTATTATGAGTCAACTCGCTTCATCTTTGAAACAGCCTCGATTCTCATATTTCTCGCAGCCATGGTCTCGCTTACACGTCAGGCGATAGTCCTTGAGGTTACAAAGGAGGTTCGAAAGGAGGGGAAGGTGCG
>BDTI01000063.1 GCA_002923215.1 archaeon BMS3Abin16
CCTTTCCAGTTTATCATGCGCCCCCTGGACGCGCTTTTTGAAAGCACCGCCGGATTCACAACAACAGGCTTTACGATGATGACAAATGTAACCACAGTTGATCGGGGGATTTTGTTTTGGCGGGCCCTTGAACCATTCCTTGGCGCGGTGCTCTTCATCGTATCATTTCTCGCGCTCTCCAAATCATTTGAATCTGATTCAGAGATAGGCTTTAAAGAGCGGATACGCGACCTCGCGGTAAAGGTTTCAAAGGTCTATCTCGCCTTTCTATTTGTTGGAGTATTATTATTCCTGCTCTCTGGAACAACGATTTTCGAGTCTTTCGGATACTCGCTTACAAGCGTCTCCACAGGCGGTTTTTCTGTAAACGGAAGCCTGGCCGCCCTAAACAATCCAAGGGCAGTTGTAGTCTCACTTCTGCTCACCGTTCTTGGATCACTTAATGTGCTGCTCATATTCAAAGTACTTGAAGGCGATGTAGGGGAGATACTTAAAAATGCTGAGGCGCTGGGAGGGATCCTGCTCGTCTCATTCGGCGTTCTTGCAATGCAGTTTACACAGGGCGATTTCAACCAGGAGATGTACCACTTTTTCTCAGCGGTTACTACAAGCGGATTCATGGGTGTGGACGCACCGACCCTCTCGTCATGGGGTGAGTTTTATAAGGCGGTTTTAGTCTTTGCAATGCTCATTGGCGGGAGCGTTTATTCCAGCGCCGGCGGGATCAAGATACACAGGATAGTCGTGCTTCTTAAAAGCCTCTACTGGCGCGTCATCGCTCTTCTGCCGGATAGAAACATTGTTTCAAAAAAGATTCACAACATTGAAGACCTCGTGCTCTCAGACGAAGACATCCTGCGTGTCTACACCTATGTTGCATCTTTTCTCCTGCTCTTCGGAGTCTCAGGACTCATCGTGTCATCCTACGGCTACCCTGTTTTGGACAGCTTCTTCGAGTCTACATCAGCGCTTTCAAACGTAGGGCTCTCAGTGGGAATAGTTTCGCCTGTAATGCCGGTTGGGCTTAAGATACTCTTCATATTTGACATGCTTCTCGGAAGACTTGAGATCATGGCTTTCATCGGGCTTATCATCTACTTCACAAGCAAGCTCAAGGCCGTGACCATCGGGAGGTAAAGCAGGAGAAATGAGGCTCGCAGGTGTTGTTAAAGTACTTCCAACTCTTGACTTAAATTCTACAATTGAAGACGTGGCAAAAATCTTCACATCCCGCGGCGGCGACGCAGTTGTTGTGCTTGAAAACCAGATGCCCGTTGGCATGCTCAGCGCATTTGAAGTCTTGGAAAAAATCGTGGAAGGCGCAAATTTAGACCTTGCTGTGAAAGATTTGATGAACCACAACATCCTCATAATAGACGGAGACACCAACCAGAAAGACGCGGCAGAAATCCTGCTAGACCACAAACACTGGATGGCAGTTGTCACAGAAAAAGGGGGGTACAAAGGGGTTGTGACAGCGGGATTTTTGGTAAAAGCATTAATTTAGATTGCCCTGTATTTTAACCCTAAATATTTATCTCAGTAGCCCAGATTATCTTTTATGCGTGCTCTTCAGGTTGCTCTTGACGTGATGTCAGTTGAAGACGCCCTAACAGTTGCAGAGGAGGCGGTAGCTGGCGGTGTAAACTGGCTCGAGGTTGGCACGCCGCTTATCAAAAATCATGGGATGGTTGCGGTGAAAAAACTTAGAGCAGCCTTTCCAAAGTCTGTTTTAGTCGCTGATCTGAAGACTATGGATGCCGGTGACATCGAGGTTGAGATGGCTGCGAAAAACGGAGCCGACGTTGTGGTTGTTTTAGGTGTTGCGCCAGACCTGACATTTAAGCGTGCACTCAACCAAGCGGCCGCCCACAATATTAAGATTATGGCTGATCTCATCGGAGTTGACAACCCGGTTGGGCGTGCGAAAGAGCTTGAAGCATTGGGTGTGGACTACCTACTTGTGCACACGCCTCTTGATGTTCAGCGTGTGATGCTTGAAGCGGTGGATTCCGGGCTTGATGATTTGAAGGAGATAGTCGGCGCTGTAGATATTCCTGTTGCCGCTGCCGGCGGAATAACACTTGAAACAGCACCTGTTCTATTAACGGCTGGTGTGAGCATCTTTATCGTGGGAAGAGCGCTTACCAAAGCCAAGGACGTAACTGGGACTGCGAGCAGACTCTGTGAAATAATCGGTGTTGAAACGAAAATTGAGAAGAGGGCCGAGCCCTCGATTGATGAGATCATCGCGGGCTTTGAATCTCTTCCCACGCCTTTTATCAGCGATGCGATGAAGCGTTTCGGAGCGATGCAGGGGCTGCGTCCTGTTGTGAAGGGCAAGCGTGTTGCCGGGCCTGCTTATACTGTGAAAACCTTGGGCGGGGACTGGGGCAAAGTGGTTAAGGCAGTTGATCTCGCGAGTCCCGGCGATGTGATTGTTGTCGATGCTCAGGGAATGGATGTTGCGGTTTGGGGTGAGCTTGCCACGCTCAGCGCGATTAAGCGGGGTGTGAAGGCTGTTGTAATCGACGGCGGGATTCGTGATGCCGATGATATTTTAGAGCTTGGCTTTCCCCTTTGGTCGCGCACTGTCACACCGAATGCCGGTGAGCCCCATGGCCACGGCCGTCTTCAGGAGCTGATTGCCTGCGCAGGTCAGCCGGTCAGCCCTGGTGACATCGTTGTTGCCGATGAGGTAGGTGTGGTTGTGGTTCCGCGGGAGCAGGCCTATGAAATCCTTCGAAAGGCAATGGAGGTTTCAGCGAAGGAGAAACGCTATAAAAAAGGTATAGCTGAGGGTAAGACTCTATCTGAGATATTCGGCCTCTAATCCGGCCACAGGGCGGTGCGTGCTTTTTATCGGATACTGGAGGGGATTGGAATATTTTTATCATGTTAAACCAATACATTTATTTATAAAAAATAATATCAGAGCCTTCGAGAGAAAGGGAGAATGTGGGTTGTTGCGCGGCTCTACCCGCTTCGCGAGTATATAGAGGATTGGATTTATATAATTGGAGTTTAAAATCCATAGAGACTGGAGACATTGAATGGAAGAAGGAAAGTTTGAGATTTCAACGCAGATAGACGCTGGAAAAGTGCATTATAAAAGGCGGTCTACAATTGAGGAGAGACTGCTTGTCTATGATCCGGCGCGCTGTGTTGGGTGTCTGCTCTGTGAGATTCCCTGTCCTGTTGATGCGATTGATCTCGGTGCTACCGGAAGTGTTGCCAGGGACCTTGTTGAAACTCCAAGCCTTGTTGTGGACATGGCTAAATGCACCTTCTGCGGGATTTGCGCTGAGACCTGTCCCTTCAACTCCTATGAATTTTATATTGACGGCGAGTCTATCAGGGGAAATGAGCATTATCTAACCTATGACCGAAGCTTTGAGATGGATGATACCGGTCTTTCTGCCAAGGGGTCTGAGCTGAAGACGATCCTCGAAGATCGTGCAGAGACCTGTCCGCGGGGTGCGCTGGTCGCCGGTAAAAAAAGCCTTGACTTCATCGAGCGGGAGTGTATTTATTGCCAGGGTTGTGTGGGCTCTTCTAATGGTCTTGTAATCAATGTTAAGCGAGCAATTGAGGGAGCGGTCGAAATCGATAACACGCGGTGTCAGGGCTGCGGGGCCTGTCGGGATATCTGTCCAACTAAGGCGCCGTACTATCCCACCGGTGGTATCGGGGCGCGTGTTGAAAAGGTGGTAATCGATGAGCGCATCTGCAACTACTGCGGCGCCTGTGAAAAGGTGTGCCCTGTGGAGGCGATTAAAATCAAAAGAGTTAAAATCAATTACCGCAAAGGAAAGGTTGCGCCTTGGACCAAGATGTGGACTGCGGCCTTTGAAAATCTTAAAACGGAGTTAGAGGAATAAAGGATGGGTTTTGAATTTAAGATTGATGACGAGCTCTGTGTGGGCTGCGGGAACTGCGTGGTTGTATGCCCGGTGGACGCG
>BDTI01000064.1 GCA_002923215.1 archaeon BMS3Abin16
AAGTGATTAGTAAAAATATAGTCAACAAAGAAGTACAACCTATTGAAAGACTACTTTCCGATTGACGCCGATCTCTACTCAGATTTAAAAGCTCCTTTTGGATTCTTTTTTTCATTGGAAATTTTTCACTCTCTTAATAAGGTATTGCCTCAACCTCTTTTTGAAGCGCCTCAAGAATTTCGTCAAAGTGTTTCTGCGGGATACGCGCGCCCGCAGCCGTGGGATGGCCGCCGCCGGAGCCGCCGAAGCGTGGTGCAATAGTTCTGAAGGTGACGTTTAAGTCCAGTGAAAAAGTTGAACGCTTGCGGGCGCTGAAGTCGATGTGGCCTTTTTTCCTGCGCGTGCCGATGCAAAGCGGCAGCCCTGTAACGCCGAGCGCGAGCTTGGCAGATTTATTGGGTGAAAACCCGCGGGGCACGTTTCGCACAAGCCCGATTCCGTCGATGGTTTCAACAGATCCGCGCACATATTCAATAGCCTCCCACTCCCTCTTAGTCCCGGCAACGGCTTTACGCACAATATCAGGCCGGCTGCTTGGCATAACACCCTTTGACAAAGCCTCTACAAGCTTTCTCTTAAAATCATAGTCCCGCCTGCCCTGCATTCCAAGCGCTTGTGAGAGCAGCCCCGCCTCAAGATAGATTGTTCGTTTGTCCAAAACGTCAAGCGTGGTTTTAACAAAGGCTGTGCTATCTGTGTAGTAATCAGAAATCGCGCCGAAAAGTGCGATAAGCTTCATCTCCGGCCTGCCCAGATAGGTGAATGTAAGCTCTGACGCGGACTTGGTAAGATCCCGCACCACATGTGATGCCGGGATGTCGCCGGCGATTGTGTTCAGCGGCAGCGGGTGATGGTCGATATAGATGATCTCAGATGTTGATGAGCGGTTGAGAAATTCTTCGAAAAGATCGTCTTTTTCACGCTCAGAAATCGCGAGATCACAGATCACAATGCGCTCAGCCCTTACATTTTTCAAATCACCGAGCAGCCCCACTGGATGGGTAAACCAGATTGAGGAGCCCGGATACCTGTTCAGGGTGATTGCCGCGCTGCAGATGCCGTCTGAATCGCCGTGCACAACGATAGCGGTCTTCATAATAAGCTTCCCTTGACCTGCGGGATATTTAGGTTTTCCTATTCACCCCTTCCTGCAAACAGCCAGCTGCTCTGAACCGCCTAAAATAAGCTGATAAGAATCACGCCGCAAACCATGATAAGAGCACCGGTGAGCCGGGCCCTTACGTTTTTTTCGGAAAAGAAGATGAAGCCGTAGACTGAGCCGATGAGAATCGATGTGCGTTTTATAGATATTACATAGGCTGTGAGCGTCAGGCTTATTGCGGTCATCTGGCTTGCAACGCCCAGGGCCATGAAAAAACCGATGGGCAGGAGGCCTCTTAAATTTCCGGATATCTGTTTTCTATAGTCCTCGGATTTAAAATGCATCACCGGAGTGAGCCCAAGGGCTACTGCTGCCATGACAATTGTTGCGTAGAAAAGCGGGCTTGAATTCACAACACCGATCTTGTCAACATTAGCTGTTATACTCCAGATAAAGGCGACAACGAGCATCAGCCTCGCCCCCTGCTCTGAAAACAGCGCGCCTAGTGGTTTGAACAATCCTTCACCGATCTTCTGCACATTCAAAACATAGGCTCCAACGGCGATGAGAAGCACGCCCAGCTTCCCGGCGAGTCCTGGGCTTTCACCAAGTATCAAAGGCGACGTAACCAGCATGAAAGCAGGTGTGAAGGAGAGCATTGGAAGTGTAATCGAAAGAGGTGACACCTTAATTGCGTGCATATAGATTACCTGTGTAATTGAAAGCATGATGCCCTGAATCAGAATAGCATGCCAAAACCAGGGTCCAAGCACAGGCTTTTCAATAAAAAAGAGAAGTGGCAGGAGAAAGAGAAATGAAAAGGCTGAAAGCGACCAGGCTGTGACAACTGGATCCACATTTCGCATGGCGCGCTTGCTGAAAAGATCCTTTGTGCCCTCGGAAAAAGCGGTTATCAGCGCGAAAACAAGCCATATCATATCTATTGTTTGAAAGAGCCGGTTGATTAAAAAACTATTTGAAGCCAAACACCCCGGCTGGTCTGCAAGAATTCAGATCTTGTCAACAGCCCAGTGCACAACCGCGGGAACCCAAAAACCGAGGAGGAAGAAAAGACCAAGTTCAACGGAAAAAGCTGGAAGCCTTAGATCATATTTGACTGAGATCAGATAAAGCGGCAGCCCCACATAAATCAGCCGTGAAAGCGGGCCGAGTATCGGGTTATGTGAAAGACCTCTGTGCCGAAACACGAAGATATAGGGTAACCAGAAAAACCGCAGAGCCCCCCAACGCCGATAACTCGCGCTTCGACTATCCAGATCAGGGGAGAACAAAAAGAAACTCACGAGAAAACCCAGGGCAAAACCCCCGGCTTCAAGCTTGCTGAACCGATCAAGAATAAAAAATGAAATAACCAGCAAAACCCCGAAGCTTACAAGGTCATGAGTCTTGCCGGAAGGAATAAAAATCCCCTGCCCAAGTTATTTTATCCGCAGGAATTGCAGCTAGAACCGCATCCACTTGCAGGAGCCGCATTCGGATTTGTGATGAGAAAACCAGAGCCATGCTCAGTCACCTGATAGTCCACAATGGCACCATCAAAAACAGACTCAACCTCCTTAGCAACAATAAGCTTCACACCATTGCTCTCAACCACAAGATCCTCATCTTTAGACTCCTCCTCAAAGGCCATGCCATACTGTGGGCCGCCACAGCCCATGCCAGCAACAAAAACCCTGAGCCCAGAGCCGTTCTTACCTTCTTTTTCACTAAAGGCCTTAAACTCCTCAGCCGCTTTCTCAGTAATAGATATCATAACCCTCAAAACGAGACTTCACAATATAAAACTTTTTTAAAACTTCTCTGTGCATTTTTTCTTTGTAAAACGCTCCGAAGCAAAAGGAATTTCCACTTCTAGTAGAAGATGTAATTATGTTAAATCTATTGTGGGGTGTAATTAACAGAAAATAATACGATAAAATATAAAACACTCAAAAGCTATTAAACAATCGTGACTGAGGTAAAAGAATTTCAATGTTTGAAATGTGGTGATTGTTGTAAGGACACACTTTCAGTTAATAAGAACATTGGAACAGGCTTTTTTTCTGAATATATGTATCTTCACACTGCTCCATCTCTTCCAATTTTTGATTGGGAAAAACCAAATCTAGAAACAAGGTTTCAAACAAAAGGAGTCAACATTGTCCCATCAACTCTAATATATGACCTAAACAGCAAAACTTCTATTGTGATACAATACACTACTGACATGACTCTATGCCCACATCTCACTGAATCAAATGACTGTTTAATTTACAAACATCGTCCAATAACTTGCAAAATATTCCCGCTAAAAATTGGAATTCTTAAAGAAATAGCAGATAACATTTTCGGCTTTGATATGGGGAAGTGTAGGTTTGATTATTCGTTGGAAGAATTTAATGAAAAAATAATTGATGAAACAAATGAACCACAGTTCTTATTGAATTTATACATTCGATATAAGGATGCCTTTAAATTTGCACTTTTTGGAGAATTTTATGATTTGTTTTGTAATATAAAATTGGATGAATTTATCCAGTCAGGGATAATTAAACCATTTACAGCTAGTGGAATTGAAAAAAAATTTCGAACAAAAATAAGAAAATCAAAGTCTATTGGGATTAGTGAATTCATTCAAGAGACTTTAGACGTGACTGAAAAAGAGATATTAGACTATGCAGATATGATGACTGAAAATCTGATAAATGATATAAAATCTAATTAATAGAGTTTTTGGACGACTTTATTCAAGTTCTTAAATTCAGAGAACTTACCTTTCAACACATGAATAAAAGCTCAAAGGAAACCATTTCATAACATCCAGACTTTTCAATTGAAAATTGGTGTGGCATGAGTGCTGTCTTGGAATCCCCTTAGCTTCTTGCTTGCTCGTAGAGTGAGTTGATGCCTTCCAGCACTCGGATGGCTTCTTGGAAGTGGCGTTTATCCTTTGAGCCTCGGAGCCGTAGGAAGTCAGCGAAAACATTTTTAAACCATGTGCCATGCACCGAGTCGCCGCTCAGGCTTTCATCAAATTCATAGGTGTGGTTTGAGTTCACAATCTGCTTGTCCGATAGCTCAAGCTTATGGTTACACTCATAAATCGTGTTTTTAATCTCCCGGCGCCCCGCCCCCCAATCAAGGGTGATTTTCGCACGGCGCTCACCTGGAAAATCAAGTCTGAAACAAGCCCGCTTCTCAATCTCAGGATTCGATTTAAAATAGCTGATTTCTTCGAGAACCGCCTTTGTGAAGTCCGCGCCGAAAAGATGCATTGCCAGGTAGATGTTATGGTACCCGTGGTCCATGATTATTCCGCCGCCTGAAATACTGCGGTCAACACGCCAGTTTGGATTCCAGTCCGGGTTGCCTGTGCCGTAGTGTGTTCGAAGCGTGTTCATAGTCAGGTTTTCAACGCCGCCGTTTTCCATGACAATCTCCTTTGCCTTCACATACTGCGGCGCGTGCTTCCAGTTATGGATAGGGTAGAAGAAGATACTGCTATCATGCATGAGTTTTTTCAATGCGCTGTGTTCGCCCGGTGTTGCCACAGGTTTTTCGCAGACAACATCCAGCCCGCGGCGCGCGGCATATTCGATTGGCGAGTATCTATAGGAGGGTGGTGTGCAGACATCGATGAAATCAAGATCAAGGTTGTCGAGGCTGCTCAGGCTTTCAAATGCCTCTAGTCCTGCGTTGCCTGCTTTTTTCCTCCTTTCCTTGCAGATGTCAACGGCAGCCGCCACATCCACGCCAAGCTCTCGAAGCGCTGGCAGATGCCCAAGCTCTGCGATGTTTCCAAATCCGATTATCGCGCACCTCGGCCTCTCAGTTTCTGTCTTCCCATCCGTCACTTTAGAAAACCTTCCGCTCGCAGAAATTCAATCGTCTTTTTCGCCGCCTCTTTCGGGTATTCAGTGTGCTGATTAAGTTCAACCGATAGGGTGTCATGGTATTTTATACTTTCGAGGTATTCAAAGACATCGGCGTATTTTACATCCCCCTCGCCTGGGATAAGGTGTTTGTGCGGGTGCTGGCCGTATTTTGCGTCGTCCACATGCACGTGGTTCATGTACCCTTCCATTGCCTCGATGAACTCTACCGGGGTCATGTCCAGGGCGATTGCATGACTCAAATCCACAACGCCTGAAAAAGCTGGTATCCCGATACTGTCGATAAATTCAACAAGCTGACGGGGTGTGCGAAGGAGTTTCTCAGGCTCAGGCTCAATGTTGATTGTCACATTCTTCGAAGCAGCATATTCGCCGACTTCGGTCATAGACGCGTGGAAATTGTCCCACATCCAATCTGCAGGTTTTCCCCCGAACAGATAGCCGGATGCGGTCTGCACCTTTTTTACATCAAAGGCTGTTGCGAGGTCGATCACCTTTTTGAAACGCCTGATATTTTCAGCACGCATTTCACTATTATCTGTGATAAAATCGAGATGTGCAGATAAGGCGTAAACAGGCAGGCCATTGGACTTGCAAAGCTCCTTAACATAGTCTATTCGCTCCTGGCTTGCGTAGGGTGTGATGTGATGGCCTTTACACCAGAGTTCCAATCCTTGATAGCCGTATTCGGACAGCGCGGAGGCAGCGTACTCCAGCGAGTAGTGTTTAAATGCGTTTGAAAAAAAGCCGAGTTTCACAAGTTTCACTTCCGTGCCCGCATAAGAATCGACGCCCCGTAGAGCGACTCAGACTCCACATCTTTAAATCCTGCCGCTTTTAAGATTTTCCCCCAGCCCTCTCCATTGTAGACAAAAAAGGTTCCAAGCTCGACTATGTGTTTTACAAAGGGCAGGTAGGTGTATCTTAAAAGGAGGTTATCTGGATAGGAGAAATCGTAGAGCACAAGCCGCCCGCCAGGTTTCAAGACGCGGTAGGCCTCTGAGATTATGTTGGAGATCTTTTTGAACTCATGGGCTGCAAGCGTATTGTACACCGCGTCAAAGGAGTTGTCGGGAAAAGGGAGTCTAAACGCGTCGCCCACGGTGATGTTTACATGCCCGCGCTCCCGGTTTTTATCCCTGTTCACCCGCAGCATAGCCGGTGACATGTCGAGTGCTACGACGGTTTTAGCATCTATGTGCCCGGTCACATAGCCTGTTCCGCAGCACAGATCAAGAGCGCGCTCCACCGGCGGCTCGGAAACAATCCGCTCCCTAACCTTGCCATAGGTTCCCAGCATCAAGATTTTTGTGGCGCGGTCATAGTATTTCGCCATCCTTTCAAAGTGACTTGTCTTAACCATCGATTTTTCCTCGCATCTCTTTTTATTAAACTCTTCTCAGGCCGAAGAGGGACTGGCCCAGGACCAAGACCGGGATGATCTCAAGCCTGCCGACCCACATGTTAAATATGAGCACTATCTTGCCAAAGGGGTTCAGATCTGATCCTGTGACTCCTGCGGACAGGCCCACGTTTCCCTGGGCCGCCGCCACTTCGAAGACCGAGTCTGCGCCGCTGTATCCCAGAAACATAAGTGAAAGCGCGCCTGCTCCGAGTATCACGAAGTAGAGCAGCGCAAAGACCGTTGCCTCATGGGTCAGCTCCTGGTTCATCTCGATTCCGCCCAGTCGCCTGCTGAAGACTGCGTGCTCAGGCAGAAGTGTCTGCTTTATCCACCAGTAGATGAGCTTTACAATTATAAGCATTCTTATTATCTTTATCGCCCCGCTTGTAGAGCCTGCGCTGCCGCCGATGATCATTAGAAGTGTGAGGATGCTCTTTGAAAAATCGTTGAGAACCGCGATGTTTGCTGTTGAGAGTCCGGCGTTTGTGAGGGCTGAAACAGTTTGAAAAAGGGCGTCTCGAAAACCCAGCGACGTAAGTCCGATGATAAGCGTCGAAATCAAGAGGATTGCGACCATAGCCTTTACCTGCAGGTCTTTTAGTAGGAATCCTTTGTCGCCTGTGAGCATTTTATAGTGGACAAAGAAGTTTATCCCGCCGAGGAGCATGAGAAAGATGGCGACAAGTTCGATTTCAAGGCTGTTGTATGCGGCGAGAGACGCGTTTTTCACTGAGAAGCCGCCTGTGGAAAGAGCCACCATAGAGTGGTTCGCGGCGTCGAATGTAGACATTCCTGCGATGAAGAAAAGAAATACGCCGCCCAAGGTGTAGACGATATAGATCCACCAGATAAGCCGGGCCGTTGAAATGAGCCTGGGCTTGATACGTTCCTTACGCGCCTCAGCCTGATAGAGTCTGAGCCCTGCCCTGCCGGTTGTAAGAATTGTGAGGAGCAGAACGATTATCCCCACGCCGCCGAGCCACTGCATGAAGCTTCGCCAGAACAGGAGGCTGCGGGGCAGAACTTCCACGTCGGCAATCATGCTGAGGCCTGTTGTAGTCCATCCTGACATAGCTTCGAAAAAGCTGTCGAGAAAGCTCATCCCATAATAGGTGAAGGGAATCGCCCCCAGAAAGGAGATGATAAGATATGTAAGCGCCGCGGCAATCGCTGCGTGCCTGGCCTGAAACTCTGTGTCAGGGTGTATGAAGCGCACGAAAAGCATTCCTACGACCATGGGGATCAGGGAGACAAAGAAAAAAGGAGTCAAATCCTCGTTATAAAAGGCTGCGACCAGAAGAGGTATAACCGTGAGAATCCCGATACTAATGAGTATCATCCCAAGGCTTTGAAGGATGATTTTCAAGTCGCCGTGACGATTGCTGTTCATAATATGTCCTTTGATTTTTTCTTCGGCTTAATCTTTAAAATCGACTGGGCAAGTATGAGGACAGGGATTATCTCGAGCCTGCCGATCCACATGCCGAATATGAGCACGAGCTTTCCAACCGGGTGAAGAGAGGCACCTGTAAGACCAACGCTCAAACCCACGTCTCCCTGGGCTGAGGCAACCTCAAAGATAGAATCTATCGTGGGATACCCCAGGTATACGAAGATGAGAACTCCCATGCTGAATATGAAGAGATAGAGCAGCAGATAGATTGCCGGCTCCTCCAAATCAGCGTCAGAGAGCTCAACGCCGGAGATACGTCTGGTTATAACGGCGTGCTCTGGAAGTATCTTTTCCTGGATCCACCAGAAAATGAGCTTAACTACGATTATCAGCCTTATTATCTTGAGAGCGCCTCCAGTGGAGCCTGTGCTTGCTCCGGCAATCATCAAAAAAGACATTAAGAGCTTTGAAAAATCATCCAGCACCGTGAAGTTGATTGAACCAAAGCCTGTGGTTGTGAGAGCGGAAACAGACTGGAACAGCGCCCCTCTTACACTTGGCATCTTCAGAGACAAGGCAACGGCGCCTGCAAAGGCGAGTATGTACATGGTCCGTGCCTCAATATCCTTCAAAAAGGCGAGCCTGTTACCTGTGAGAACCTTATAATGGACTAAAAAGTTCGTGGCGCCCAGGAGCATTAGAAATATGGATACAACCTCTACTCCGAGAGAGTTGAATCCCTGGATATTGAGGTTGTTTGTGGAGAAGCCGCCTGTGCTGAGCGCTGCCATAGTATGGTTTACACTGTCGAAAACAGACATGCCTGCAACATAGTAGAGAAGTATTCCAAGGACTGTGTAGATGATATAGATCCACCAGATAAGCCGCACTGTGGAAAGAAGCCTGGGCTTCAGCCGGTCTTTTCGCGCCTCTGCCTGGTAAAGCTTGGATGCGGCAGAACCGGTGCCTGCAAGGATGACAAGCATAAGAACTATCACTCCCACGCCTCCGAGCCACTGCATGAAGCTTCGCCAGAACAGGATGCTTCTGGGCATGGACTCTACATCGGCAATCATGCTGAGGCCTGTTGTAGTCCATCCTGACATAGCTTCGAAAAAGCTGTCTAGAAAGCCCATGCCATAGTACATGAAGGGAAGCGCCCCCAACGCGGAGGCGAGCAGATATGTTAATGCGGCTGCAATAGCTGCATGTTTGACCTGAAGCTCGATTTCACCTTTGAAGAGCAGTTCAATGGCCACTCCAAGGAGGATCGGGATGACAGAGATCAAGACAAAGGGTGTCAACGCTTCATTATAATATGCTGTTACGATAAGAGGCACAACCGCCAGGACCCCTATCACAATGAAGATCATGCTCAGGCTCTGGATAATCACCTTGAGATCCGGGTGTTTTTCAAGACTCATGATCTAGCTCCTAAGTATCTTTTGTAAAACAATCTTTGAATCTGCGTTTAAGGCGGCGCCTGATTCTTCGACCTCCAGTTCAAGGTCTGAAATTGTCTTGCCCGGGTCCAGGAAAACCGCGATGTAGGATGTGGTGGTTGAAACATTTAGGATTGCAACGCGTTCGTCGCCCTGAAGCACTCTCCCTTCTAAACCTGCCCGGAAGTTCACATAGGGCAGATACTCCTCAGGCATTTCACGCACATATTTGGTGTCGGCGATGCTTGCAACAAAAACTGTGTCAGCCACGGTTCATATCTCTCCTTGCGGGTTCGGATAATTGCGCTCGATGATGCGTTCAAGGATGCTTCGTGTGCTGTTAAGCTCACAGGCTTTGAACTCGGAGATACGCCTGACCTCCACATTCAGCCCGCGCTCACCGAGGCTGCTTCTCATCTGCTCCACGTTATGGTGCTGGTCCGGCCCAAGCGCAATCACGTCAGGCCCGATTTCTTCAATGATCTTCAATGGATCGCCTTCATAGCCGAGGACCGCCGCGTCTACAGGTTTTAACTGCCCAACCATCTCCACACGCTGATCTTCTGGGACAATCGGTATCCTCTTTCGCTTCTCCACCGTTGAATCCCTGGCGACAATTGCCACTAGCACATCACCCATTGATTTGGCTTCTCCAAGGATGAAGGCGTGGCCTGGATGGAGTATGTCAAAGACACCTCCGCACACGACAACCCTGATCATTTTTCGCCCTGCTTCAGACAGTGAAATAGACCTGCCCTCCGATACTATGAGCCCTTCATCTTCCAGCTTAGCTAAGGCAGACGTGAATTCACCGGTGACACAACCTTTCAACTCAGTTTCAAGACTCTCTCGGCTGCAGCCTGCGCCTGCAAAATTCTGCCTCCAGATTGCAGCAAGAATCTCCTTCATGCAAGCGAGGTCTGCATAATATTTATAAATAAGTATTGCCGAAATCAAAGAAGGTGGTAGGTGGTTAAAATGAGAATTAGAATCTCAATTTTTATTGTCCTTTTGTTTTTAGGGGGGATGGCGGTTGGAGTTTATGCACAAGAGTCTCAAAAGGTTGTTTTATTCATTGAAGGTTATGGAGGCGATACAACTGGGATTGGCTCTTTCGAGGATATTGGCAGCTCTAATTTTGCCTCTGCATTAAGACAGGAGGGCTTTTTGGTACAAAGCACATCGGCTACCAAAGGGATTGATATAGGGTCTGCACAGGTCCTTGTTATAAACCGGCCATACAAGGCAATCCCTCAACCTGAAATCAATAAAATCAAGTCCTTTGTCGAGAGTGGTGGTGGTCTCTTTTTAATCGGGGACAATAAAAAATGGAATATCGACCCTGTGATAAATCCTCTATCCTCAAACTTTGGTATCGGATTTAATGGAAACCAGCTCGCAGAACCAATTGAAAACACTAAAGACGATGTTCATAATTTATTGATAAAGGACTTTTCAAACCATGCGATTACATCGGGTGTCGAAGTAATAGGATATTTTGGCGGCGGATATTTAACAACCACTTCAGAAAATATTGTTGGATCAACCACAAAGGAAAGCTGGATTGACATAAACGATAACAGTAGATTGGATGGAAAAACGGAACCCTATAATAAATTTATTGTTATAGCCGCAGCAGAATATGGGCAAGGCAGGGTTGTTGCTATTGCTGATGGAACTCTCTTCGAAAACCTTAACTATGGAAATTATGATAGCAATAAATTAGCGATCAATTCAATAAAATGGCTTTCAGGTGATATAACAGGATCAGCTGACACTAGAGGTTTGAGCCTTTCGAATGTTTCAACTGTATACAAATATGTTACCCTTTATATCATGCTTTTAATCTTAATAACCGCTCTACTTGCCTTCAGCGTTGAAGAGAGTAAACAAGAAATCTCAAAAAACATCAAACAATTTGTTGCCGCCATTTTAATAGGTGGCATATTGGGAGGGTTGATTGAGAGTGGGAACCTGCCTTATTTTAGCGCCTTAATTGCTGGTGGAGTGGGTGGAAATCTCTCGGTAAAAAAATTTACTCATAACTCGCACGTCTTAGGCGCAATAGCCGGAGGATTCTCGACTGTGATAGGAGTTTTAATTGGATACCTTATTACTGGGAAAGTTGGGTTTTCATTCATTCCTGTGAATCCACTGACTTCCATTGGGGTCAGCCTTTTTTTGGGTGTCTTCTCTGGAGCATTATTTGGCACGGGCAAAAGAAGCGTTGAATCATAACCCGCCGAACTCTTTTAAATATTCCTCCTCCATAAAATGCAGCTCCCCCGGCATGATGAGGACATGTGGCACCGGCCCGAAATCACGGCTGATCAGATCATTTATTCTGCCTGCGATGAAAACCGGTGTTTCAGAGCCTACGCAGCCAAGTCCAACAACAATCGAGTCATTTCTTGCAACATTTAATCCTTTATCCCGTTCAATATCGAGAAGGATTTTCAGCGCCTCGTTTACAGTCATCAGCCGGTCTTTAATATCGAGAAAAAGCAGTGTGTGAAGGCCGCGCTTCTTATTCTCACAGGCCACGTGATAAAAGCTGTCCGGCCTGTAGCCCTCGCTTGGAAAAGGGATGCTTGACGAGGCTCCGAACTTGTAGTTGAAAAGCCCTGACAGCCCTGGAGCCGCTGAATTAATAGACGTGTTGTGAACGACCCGCGTTTCAATCCCACGCTGCTTTGCGTCGATTCGAAGCGCAATATGGGTGGTTGAAATAAGTGGGTCGCCAGGCACGAGAAAACCTGTTTTGCCAGTTTTCGCAGCCCTTAAAATCACGTCTCCAGACTCAACCTCGCTTC
>BDTI01000065.1 GCA_002923215.1 archaeon BMS3Abin16
GAGAAATCGTATCTGAAGAAGAGGAAGAAGAAAAGGAAGATCCATTCACAGAAGAAGACGAAGAAAGAGTCAAAGAGAGGCTTAGAGCACTTGGTTATCTCTAAACTTAAATCCCGCCTCCTCGGAAAAAAAGAGGGTAAAAAGGTAATCCTCCTCGGCCTTGACTCAGCACCGCCAGAGCTTCTCCTCCACGAGTTTCTGCCATATCTCCCGAACTTCAAAAAACTCGTGGAAAAAGGAATTTCCGGGCCTCTGCGAACAATCGAGCCACCCATCACAATACCTGCATGGGCATCAATGGTTACAAGTAAAAATCCGGGCCAGCTCGGAATGTACGGCTTTCGCCACAGGAAGGGAAATTCCTACACCGACTTCTGGATTGCGAACTCAGAGTCGATAAAGGAGAAAACAATCTGGGACATTCTAGCTGAGGAAGGTCGAAAATCCACTGTAATCGGCGTCCCGCCAAGCTACCCGCCAAAGGAGATATCTGGAAACCTCATATCCTGTTTTATCACGCCCACAACCGACAACTACACATATCCATCAAGCCTCAAATCTGAAATCGAAAAACTAGTGGGTGAGTACACCTTTGACGTAGTCTTCAGAACCGAAGATCGGGACACACTGCTCAAAGGGCTTTATGATATGACGGAGAAACGTTTTGAGATCATAAAATATCTCATTAAAAACAAGGAGTGGGATTTTCTCATGACAGTGGAAATCGGGCTGGATCGTCTGCACCACGCCTTCTGGAAGTATTATGACCGGAAACACCACCTCTATGAGCCAGGTTCAAAGTATGAAAACACGATAAAAGATTACTATAAATATCTTGATAAAAAGCTTGGCCAAATCATGGAAACTGTGGGTGATGACACGATTATCGTCGTTGCCTCAGACCATGGCACCAAGCGGATGAAGGGTAGTTTCTGTATCAATGAGTGGCTCATAGAAAAAGGCTATCTTGTCTTAAACAAGCGGCCTGCTGAGCCGACTGCGCTTGACAAGTGTGACGTGGACTGGAGCAGGACAACCGCATGGGCCTGGGGCGGCTACTACTCACGCATCTTTGTAAACCTCAAAGGACGTGAATCCGAAGGTACAATCGATACAAAGGATTACGAAGCATTTTTAGATGAGCTGAAGGATGTTCTCAGCGAAATTCCCGGACCCGACGGCGAGACCCTGATGAACAAGATTGTTCGGCCTGAAGAGCTTTACGGTACAACCCGGGGAGACGCCCCAGATCTTATGGCGAGCTTTGACGACTACTACTACCGCGCGGCTGGAACAATCGGCCACAGCTCGATGTTTCTCGCTGAAAACGACACAGGGCCCGACGACTCCATGCACTCCATGGAAGGCGTCCTCATAATCTATGACCCACAACAGGACTTGGGCGTGGAAACCAGCGGAGCTTCAATTCTGGATGTGGCCCCAACAATTCTGCACCTGCTGAAGAGCAAAGGAGCGATAAATGATGCAAATGGAAAGGTTATCAAGGAGGTTTTGAAAGGATGAGTGAAACAGGTTTTGTGATCTGGCTTACAGGCCTACCCGGCTCTGGGAAGACCACGATTTCAGAGAGTTTAAGAAAATATTTTGAATCTCAGGGGCATAAGGTTGAGAATCTTGATGGTGACGAGGTTCGCCGCAATCTGAGCGCGGGCGCTGGTTTTTCAAAGGAAGAGCGGGGACGCCACGCACTTAGGGTGACATATGTGGCCAGGCTCTTGTCCCGAAACGGTGTGGTGGTTATTGTATCGCTTATCTCGCCTTATCGGAGTTTTCGTGCGAAGGCACGGGAGATGATCGGCGACTTTGTAGAGGTCTTTGTAAGCTGCCCCTTAGATGTGTGCATTGAACGCGATCCCAAGGGACTTTATAAAAAGGCGCTTGCCGGCGAAATCACGGATCTCACTGGTCTTCAGGACCCTTATGAAGAGCCGCTCACTCCTGAAATAACACTTGAAACTCATTGTTCGACTGTAGATGACTGTGTGGAGCGGATCGTGTCGAAGCTCAAAGAAATGGATCACATCTAACCCTGCCACAGGGTTTTACCGCGGTCCACAAGGTTTATATTAATATGAGTTCAATAGTTTATCTGAGGCTGAAACTTGTGCATTTAACTCCCTCAGGGGATGATTGATTTAACCCAGCACGCTAAATATCTGATTGATCCGGTGGCTAGACACGCCCTTACAATAGGTGCAACCTCAGAGGATGAGAATCTTGAAAACAGGCTGAAACCTGGTCCCTGGTCGCTTAAGGGTGATTTTGAGATCCTCGATTCCTATGAGGGTGTTGAAATTATTAGCAGCACTGAGATCAGCCGCCCTGTTTACAACGTGATTCTTCCAGGTCTTGACAGCCGGGATTGGGAGGTTATTAGAACTGTTAAAGAAAAGCTTGTGAAAAACCCGGATTTTGATTTCTTTCACGTCAATATGCTGGATCTTGATAAAGAAGATTTTTCAAGAGAGATTCGACAGTTGGTTGCAGAGAGTTGGAGCGATGTTTCAGAGGATAAAATCAGGCTTTACGAGGATGCCTTGAAAAAAAGCGTCTTTGGATATGGTATTCTTGAGTATCTTTTGAGGGATGATCTGCTTGAGGAGATAATGGTTCTCGGCGGGAAGCGGTGTGTCTATGTTTTTCACCGTAAACACGGGATGTGCTCGACAAACATCAGCTTCGACAATGACTCTGAGGTTGTGGATATTATTACGAAGATGGCCTCCGAGGTTGGCCGTAAAATTGATTTTCTAAATCCCCTGCTTGACGCGCGGCTAAAAGATGGCAGCCGTGTGAATGCAACGATTCAGCCGGTTACACCACGGGGAGCGACGCTGACTATTCGCAAATTCAGCGCTGATCCGCTCACGATTGTCGATCTCATTAAAACAGGGACGATGCCTGTTGATTTCGCGGCAAAACTCTGGATAGCTGTGGACGGATTTGGTGTGAAACCTGCAAATATCATTGTTTCAGGCGGCACAAGCTCAGGTAAGACTACCACGCTTAACGCCATTGCAACCTTTATCCCGGAGGGTGACCGCGTGATTTCAATTGAAGATACTTTGGAGCTTCAGCTAGATCATCATGACCATCATATCCAGATGGAGACGCGGCCGCAGATGGCTGATAGTCTTGGCAAGGTTGATATGAATGACTGTTTGATTAATACTCTCAGGATGCGGCCTGACAGAATTCTTGTTGGCGAGGTCCGGGGTCATGAGGCTGAAACTCTTTTTACCGCGATGAACACAGGCCACGACGGGTGTATGGGAACGCTTCATGCTAATGACTCGAAGGAAACGATTACACGTCTTACAAACGCGCCGATGAGTGTTCCAATGATTATGCTTCCAGCGCTTGATCTCATTATTATTCAAAGCAGATTTAAGCATCCAAAGAAAGGTTATATCCGCAGGATAGTTGAGGTTAGTGAGGTTGCGGGAATGGAGGTTGGGAAGGTGCTGCTCAATAAGACATATAGTTATAATGTTATCTCTGATCGCCTGATTGATACTGGTACGCCCAGCCGTCTTTCACAGGTCATATCTAAAAAGACGGGTTTTACTGGCCAGCAGATTCAGCGTGAGATTGAAAAGCGCGCGCATGTTTTAGAGTGGCTTGCGCGGAGTGACAGGCGCAGCATGTCTGATGTGAATGCGGCGATTGTCCAGTATAACCGTGATTCTGAGGGGTTCATGGAAAAGGTTTATACCTCGGAAGATTTGACTTGATTTTATGTCTGAGTCCCGTAGATCCATATTTATTCTAGGCGTAGTCATTCTCTATGGCACGGTTGGATTCATATTTTTTGAAGGCGTATCGCCGCTGACCGCTCTGTTCTGGACTGTTATGACTATTACAACAGTCGGGTATTATGGGAGCATACAGCCTGTTACAATGGGAGGGCATTTTATCGCGTCTACATCTGTTATCGGCGGGCTTGGAACACTTTTATACATACTTCAAAATGTTTTTACAGGGCCTATGGTTGAGGAGAAGTTAAAGGAGGTTTTTGGAATGGGAGTTGAGATTAAGAAGGATACTGCAAATCACACTATTGTCTGCGGATACGGCGATATTGGTGAGAGCGTTGTTGAGGAGCTGAACGCGATAAATGAGCCCTTTGTAATTGTTGAGCGTAACCCGGAGAGGGTGAAGAAGATTGACGGCCGCAAATTCAAGTATTTCAAGGGCGCGCTTCAGGGTGATGCAAGCAGTGAGGATGTGCTGAAAAAAACATTTATCGAGAAGGCTGAGAACCTGATACTCACATCGAAGGATGATGCGAATAATGTTTTTATCACACTTACTGCGAAGAGCATGAATAAAGATCTTAGAGTTGTCACAACCGCTTCAGAGGCGGGTGCGATTAAAAAACTCTATTCAGCAGGGGCTGATCAGGTTATCTCATCACCTGAAATCGGGGGGATGCTGCTTGCAAATGCTAGTATTCGGCCTAATGTTGTCCAGTTTCTGCAGGATGCAATGACCGCAACTGATGTTGGCGAAGTAGGGGTTGACACAGCCCTTATTTCGGAAAACTCCAGCTTCATCGGGAAGTCCATCGCAACCTGCGAATGCAAAGAACTTACTGGCGCACTTTTCGTCGGCGTTGGCAGGGGCAAGAAGGTGATTCCAAATCCGCCGAACGACTTTAGACTTGAAGAAGGTGATGAAGTTATAATACTTGGCCGAAAAGACGAAATCAACAGGGCGAAAGAACTATTCTCAGCCTAAATCCCAGCGGTAGTTTATCCTGCAGTCACGTCAAGCTCATATCGTCCGATTGCCGAGAGTATTGAGATGACACTCTAGATGTGAGGATGCACAGAGAATAGGAGTGTTTTTCCATAATGGTTGTCTTATCTTAAGAGTGCAAGTGAATACTATAAACTTCTTTCCGAAAGCTTATTTCGAAGCGGCGCCGTGAAAGGGGAGGATGCCATTATTTCTTCGGTTTATCAGAGAAGCGCTCTTATGATGAATAGCAGTCCAAAGCCCATGAGCGAAAATGCCAGCACAGCGAAGAGTGTTTGATGAAATCTGGGTGTGAACCTGTGCCTGGACCTGTGCGTGCCGTAGCCCAGCAGACCGTACCAGAGAAAGTCGGCTGAACTGTGGATTGCGATAAACACCACGATGCCCAATGTGCCGAAAAATGCCGCATTTATCACAAGCAGAGTGCCGACAGTAGCCCACCAGATGAAAAATGACGGGTTACCCCCAGAGGTGATAACGCCTGCCCGAAGCGAGCCGATGGCCATGTCGCGGCCTTTTTCCAGCATCCTTTTTCGCAGGCTGAACATCACAGCACCCATGTAGATGAGCATACCCCGCCGAAAAATGATATAGCCAGGTTGATAATCGAATCAGGGTCTGAAAAGAACCTGGCAAAACCAAAATAAATGACTAGTATAAGCGGCACCTCCACGAGGCTGTGGCCAAAGGCGATTTTCAACCCTGCCCTTCGGTCTTCATATCCCTTCGCGATTGAGACGGCAGTCATGGGGCCTGGTATGAGCACGCCTGAAAAGGACACGATATATGCGAATAAGTAGAATGTAAAAGGGTTTTTGATCATCTCTTCACCAGTCATTTTCACACTTCCCTGCTGTCAAGAACCAGTTCCAAGAGACCCATGCAGGGCAGGTTCCAGGCAATGTCCACTTGTGTTTCAAGGTCCAGCGCATCAATTTCAATCTTTTTCGCAGCCTCAATTGCAAGCCTCCGGCCTACACCTGCGGCAATGATTTCTTCAGATTCAAAGTCCTCTACCGCGTTTTCAATTGCCCCTGCAATCTTTTCCACTTGCACATCATGAATGTATTCGCATATCCCAAGAACTTCGTCCTTCACTTCATCGGGCTCAGCACAGAGTAGCCTTGATACTCGCCGCAGAGAATCCCCTTGTGTTTTGCCGGCCCCATCCGGCGTGTCACATGTGTAATCAACACCCCAAAGTATGTTGTAGACATCGGCGGTGATTGCGAAATACTCGGATGCAACAGGGACAAGCCGGCCATTCACAGGCACAGATGTTACAATGGTGTTCGCAGGTGTTCGCAGAAGCCCTGTGTAGAGGAGCCTGCCAGTCTTCAGCCGCTCGAAATCGCTTGCAAAACCAGAGGCGCCGGGTCCGAATGGAATGATATCTGTTGTGGTGCTGCCAACATCGACAAGTATTCCCTCGTCGAATCGTTTTTCCAGATAGTATTTGCTTGCGAGCCAGTTGGTCGCTGCAAGAGTTTTAAAATCCTTGATTTCATCATGCCTGCGTAAATCAGAGTGTGATGTTAAAAAAAGCGGCCTTTCAAAGACCTCGAAGCAGCAGTCTGCGATAAACTGTGCGCCCTCTTCCTTCGACGAAAAGACATCACAAAGCTCAGCAGTCATCGTAATTGCGACAATGTCGGCATCCAAATCGAGGCTGGATAAGAAGTCTTTGAACCTCTGTTTTTCAGTCCAAAAGGGGAAGTATTCCAACTGTGACTCTGATTTACCATCTTCCCAGACGAGTATCTTCGTGTTCGCGCCGCCAATGTCAAGAGCAACTATCTTCATAGAGTCTCCTCGATTTCTATTGAAAAACCATCGCATGAAACATATCCCGACTCAGACCGGGTTTTTTTAACATGCACCAATCTTTTCGGCGATATTTCAGGCGCATGCTCTCCTTTACCATTATTTAGGATTAGCTCTGAAATATTTATATCAAAAGCATGGTTCAAGCCGATGATTGGCGTGGTTGGCCGGGGATTGATCTCAAGAATACGCGGCAGCTCATCAGTCAGTATAAAGTCAACTCCCACGTAGCCGAAGAGCCCTGGAACCCTTTGTGCAGCCTCTACAATTAACTCAACATCCTCAATGCACAAGGGGAGCTTTGCACCAGTATAATTGAAACCATCCATCTCCTGAGAATTGATTGACAGAACTCGCACATCGTCGCTTATGAGCAGACTCGCGCTCATCGGCCTGCCGGAAACATATTCCTGGAGTAGATAGTCTGATGGGACATTCTCCAGTTCCTCCTCACTTTTGATCAGCATAACTCCCTCGCATGAAACGCCGTCACAGGGCTTTGCAACAAGGGGAAAGTCGAGTTTCGCATGTCTATTAAAAAGCTCTGTTTTAGGAGATAAATCCTTCAACTTAGCGTAGGTGAGAAACTTGTCTGACGTGATATGCACAGCTTCAGATCGGCAGCCCAGATTAATAGACCCCGATTTCTCAACGAGCTTTGTAAGCCGGTAAAGCTCCATCCCGGTTTCAGGCGCAACTGCAAGCGTGTATTCAGCGGTTTCAAGATGTTCTTTAAACACATCCAGATAGTCTGTTTTGTTGTAAAATGAAACAGGGTTTTCAAAGCCAAAATAAAGTGTTTTAAACATCCCAAGCCCTTCAACCGCAGTCCCGGGCGGCAAAGATTCATCTGTGCATGTTGCATATTCAAAAAGAAAGACTGAGTCATTCCCATGGGTCATAGAAATGATTTAGACAGCCAGGAGATTAAAATGTTTTTACCTGCCCAGTCCCACGTATTTTATCATCTCACCGTCAAATGACCGGGGGTCGAAGAGGCGGCGGCTGTCCACAACCACGCAGGTCGGGTTTATGGCTCCCTTGAATTTCTTAAGATCTATATCCCTGTAGTCGTCGTGATCTGCTACAAAGACCACGCAATCCGAGTCTTCGAGAACGTGGTTGATATCGTTTGAAAAGGCGCCGCCAAAGTCACGGCTCACATAGGGGTCGTGGGAGATAACGTTGAAATGCTCGGCCATAAGCCCTCGCACGATTGGCTCGGCAGGTGAGTTACGTGAGTCATCTGTGTTGCCTTTATAGGCGATTCCCATAATCGAGACTTTAGCTGTCCGAGGGTCTTTATTCGAGTCATGAAGTGATTTTTTGATAAGCCTTAATATGTGCTCAGGCATAGACTCGTTGATCCTTCGGGCGGTGGATATGAGTTTAAGCTCGATTCCACACTCACGGGCAGAGTGAAGTAGGAAGTGCGGGTCCTTTGGAATGCAGTGCCCGCCAACACCTGGGCCTGGGCTGTGAATATTTACGCGCGGATGTTTGTTTGCAAGATCGATTACCTGGCTTGCGTCGACACCGCGTTTTTCGCAGAGCATGGCTATTTCGTTTGCAAAGGCGATGTTAACATCCCGATAGGCATTTTCAATGACCTTGACCATCTCCGCAGTTTCAATGTCCACCTTAGTGATGGCGCCGCTTGTAATCTGCGAGTACGCAAGGGCTGCAAGTTCTGCCCCGGTGTCTGTGAATCCGCCTACTACCCGGCCGTTCTCCTGCATCTCGATAAGTGTTCGAGTAGGTATCGCGCGCTCCGGTGAATAGGCGAGATGAAAATCCCTGCCAGCCAAAAGTCCGCTAGATTCAAGTATCGGAGCCACAACGCCTTTCATCGTCCCAGGCGGTATCGTGCTCTCTGAAACCAGGAGTTTACCAGGTGACAGATTTTCTGAAACCGTTGTCCAGGCTGCTTTGAAGTTTGAAAGATCAGGTTCTTTGTCTTTAGTAATAGGTGTCTGCACCACGAGAAAAAGGATGTCAGCGGCTCGTACCGCCTTTGCACCATCGGTTGTGGCAGTAAGCCTTTTTCCATTCACGACAGTTGAGAGTATTTCACCAAGTCCAGGCTCGTTTATCGGGCTCTCGCCGCGGTTGATCTTATCCACCACATCAGTTTTTATGTCTGCGCCGATTACTGTGAACCCTTTACTTGCGAATATGGTTGCCAGCGGCAGGCCCACATAGCCAAGTCCGACCACGCCGATTACTGCTGTTCGGTCTTTTATCATTCCTTCAAGCCTTTCCATAATGCATCTTTCACGACACACCCTTATTTTAAGCTTTCTAATGAAACGGTTTCAGAGCTACGCCTGCAAAAGACAATATAGCCATAGATTCAACTTGAATGATTCACGATCTTTTCTAACCTTTCCATCCGTCAGAAATAAACTCTTTTTTAATTTTAAGCTTGAATGTTCGCTTGAATTGTGTTTTCTCAATCAAATCACGCTCAACCAGCTCGGCGACTAGTCGCGATATCTTAGGCCGTGAAAAACCAGTCAAACCATAAAGCTCATCCTGCCCGACCTCACCGCCACCATCAATGATAGACCGCACCACCCGCTCCTCATCACTTGTAAGCACGTTCATCGGCACCTTTTCACGCCGCTCCCGCCTCAAAACAAGAGACAACAAAACCCCTAACAAGAGGCCTAATGCAATGTCCAAGATACGCAGATCAAAAAGCCCCTTACCCTCTGAAAACACCGGGAACTCCTCCACACTGTAAAGCGATCTAAGCTCATCCTTCACAGAGTCAGATATCTTTGACGGAACAAGGATAACCTCTCGCACCCCCAGGCGATCCAAGGCTTCGCGAACACTCCCAGGGATCTCATCCTCCTTGATAAGCAGAATCGGCGAATCTGTCTGAAGCGCGGCCATCTGCGAGTTGAGTAGACCCTCTGTATCATCACCACCAACTATTACAACACGCCTGCTACTTCCATAAAGCTCGATTGCCACGCGGGCGGATGTACCGTATCTGTCAACCTCCCTTATCCGGTGGGTGATGAAACC
>BDTI01000066.1 GCA_002923215.1 archaeon BMS3Abin16
AATTTGGGCGGTGTGCCTGTTGTGAAATCCGGTCATCTCACAGCAGAGTTTTCGGCGCCCACCGATATTCGACGCGGTGTTCTCCGAGGTTGCATGAATATTTTAGCTGTAAAAAATCCAGTCATCTCCGGCAGATCACTTGTTTTAGAGGGGAGGATGTTCGACCCTACAAAGGCGGTTTCCCTTGGTTTGAGGCCTGGGCCGGATTTTGCCCGGCTTTCGAAGGGGCTGGCTGTTGATGTCGAGGGTAGAATGATTCAGCCTGAAGAGGTGATGCAAAAAAAGAAGATTAAAATTGAACTCGACATCGAAACTCTTGAGCTTTTATCTCAACTTGGAGTGCTCCGTGACGGATCGTAATTCAAGGTTTTTTAGGTACGCCGAACTATTTGGCCGGGCCCTTTAGTGAAAGGCGGCTTGCAAAGGAAAGGCTCCTTGCTCGATCTCAAGTCTTGCCGCAGATTCATATTTCTGCGCAGCAGTATCCCCTCATCCAACCTCCAGTATCTTCGACATATTAATTGCAAGCCCCCCGAACATGAAAACCGATTGCCGCTGTCAAAGATAATTCAGCCTGAAATATATAGGCTGAAAAAGGGCATTTTTAATTTTTTCCCTCACTTTTAAGTGTGAAAAACCCTGTTGCTATGAAAATATTTAAATAAGTGATGCCGAAACACAACCCACGAGTTAGGAGGAATAGATATGAATTTGGAACTATTATCAATTGCTGCAGCAGTCGTGGCCCTGGGCTTTGTAGCATATCTTATCAAAAAGATCGATGGAAGTGAACCGGGAAATGAGCAGATGCAGGAGATTTCCTCTGCCATATCTGAGGGTGCGCAGGCATTTCTAAAAAGAGAGTACACCTATATCGCGGGTTTTGTGGCAGTTGTCATGCTGATTTTACTTGCAGTGCTCCCTGCGAAGACAACGGCGGTTGCCTACCTCGGTGGTGCAATATCCTCTGCCCTTGCAGGCTTTGTAGGGATGAAAGCAGCAACATCATCCAATGAAAAAACGGCGCAGGCAGCGCGCAAGGATGTGAAATCCGCTCTGGACATCGCGTTTTCCGGCGGTGCTGTAATGGGCTTTTCAGTGGTCGGGCTCGGCCTGCTTGGTGTGAGCTTCTTCTATCTAATCCTCAGAGACCCAAACGTCATCAACGGCTTTGGATTTGGCGCAAGCTCTGTAGCATTATTTGCTAGAGTTGGCGGAGGCATATTTACAAAAGGCGCCGACGTCGGTGCAGACCTTGTGGGTAAAGTTGAAGCCGGCATCCCTGAAGACGACCCGCGAAACCCTGCGGTTATCGCTGACAATGTAGGCGACAATGTAGGCGATGTTGCAGGCATGGGCGCGGATCTCTTCGAATCATATGTAAACTCGATTATCGCGGCGATGATAATTGCCGCCACAGTTTCAGAAACACTCGTTGTTCTCCCGCTTCTCATCGCAGGGGCAGGGATTCTATCTGCAATTGTTGGAACCTTCTTTGTTAAAACACATGAAAACGCAACGATTCCAGAGCTGCTACATGCCCTTCGAAAAGGTGTTTTTTCAACAGGCATACTCGTAATAATCCTGTCCTATCTCATTATCAACAGGCTCGGTGTTGGAATCGAGATCTTCTATTCAATCGTTGTTGGCCTTGTAGCGGGAATCGCAATCGGCTTGATAACAGAGTATTATACCTCCGCAAACTACGCTCCGACGCAGAAAGTTTCCAAAGCATCTGAAACCGGCGCCGGAACAACCATCATAAGCGGGCTTGCAGTAGGTATGAAGAGCACCACGCTTCCAGTTCTCATAATCGCAGCAGCCGTTGTTCTCACACACCATTTTGCAGGCACATATGGGATAGCGATAGCCGCTGTTGGAATGCTTTCAACGCTTGGGATAACTATGTCCACCGATGCCTATGGTCCGATTGCAGACAATGCAGGCGGAATTACTGAAATGGCAGATCTTGGTGAGGATGTGCGGGAGCGAACAGATGAGCTTGACTCCCTCGGTAACACGACTGCGGCAACTGGCAAGGGCTTTGCAATCGCCTCTGCAGCGCTAACGGCGCTTGCGCTTTTCGCAGCCTACAAGCAGGCCACCGGGCTTACTGTAATTGACATCACAAAGTCCAATGTGATAGCTGGCGTCTTTATCGGCGGTGTGCTGCCATTTCTCTTCTCATCCTATACGATGGATGCAGTTGGAAAGGCTGCCTTTGAAGTGGTTAACGAGGTGCGCAGACAGTTCCGTGAGATCCCTGGGCTAATGGAGGGTACGGCAAAGGCGGACTACGCAACCTGTGTGGATATCTCGACTAAGACTGCTATTCATGAAATGATGCTTCCAGGACTTATCGCTGTTGTAACGCCGGTTGCTGTCGGACTACTCCTCGGCGCTGAGGCGCTTGGCGGGCTTCTCGCAGGTGCGATTGTAACTGGTTTTATGCTGGCTGTGATGATGGCCAATGCCGGCGCGGCCTGGGACAACGGCAAAAAATACATCGAAAAAGGACATCACGGCGGTAAAGGCTCAAACGCGCACAAGGCGGCGATTGTAGGTGACACGGTGGGCGATCCCTTCAAAGACACAAGCGGCCCAAGCATAAACATCCTGATCAAGCTTATGAGCATTGTTTCAGTGGTGTTTGCAAGCCTCTTCGTGTAAGTCTGCAAAAAACGATGGTGGAGTCTAGTTTTTTAGACTTCAGCCTTTTCTTTTTTAATTTTGTAATTGTAGTATGACTTAACATCGTTCTTCTTGAACTTCTTAATAAAATGGTAGAAAAATAATTTAATGAGTGTGAAAAGTAATCATAGCATGGTTACTAAACCTGGACCATACATTACGTTTTTTGAGCATAATAAAATCAGCATTCCTAATATAGAATTATTAATTAATAAACTTAAGAATGATAGAAAGGATGGACATATAGTTCATGCTGTTTTTGTTAGAAGATTCTTTGAAGGCAGTGACTTTGAAGTCACAGACATAGAAAAACATAATGGATATGATGTTGATATTGAATTGGACAATTATATCAATATCCAAGTTTGGCACGGGGGTAGTGTTGCTTCACACAATATTAGTAGAATGATGGCAAATTCTGTTGAAGTGTCTGGAGGGGTTCCAACTGATTGGGATAAGGACAAAAAGGTAATATTTAAAAAACTGGGTCAACTTCCTGATAATGAACCAGGTTTTGTTATTTGTTATCATTCAGGCATAGGAATTTCATTTTTACCAGAATGGTATCCAAAAATAGATGACAATAAGGCGGTTATCGGATGCCATCTTGAGAGATATGGATTAAATGTGGATGTATATGAAATGGCTAAGATATATGCGTGTGATAATTTCAAGCATGGACCATTAGCTATAAAGATATGTAACGCTTTAGGATTTAATCTGATTGATTAGAGACTATTAACAAGGACTATTCTACACAACAAGTCCTGATGTTGCACATAAAGTCACCTTATATTCAGCTTTGCGCAAAGCCCTTCTCGAGATAAAAATGAAAAAAATAAAGAAAGAGAGTTAGGGGTGTAAAGAAAAAAAGAAGGAAGATAAAATTATTTCTCCTCCATCACTTCGCCGCAGCAGATAATTGCGTCTTCCTGGACATAGCCATAAACCCCCTCGAAGTCTTCAGCTGTTTTGATTGTCACGACATTTCCGCAGACGCCACAGGCGTATTTGCTGCCCTTTTTGACTTCAGCCTTCTCTTTTTTTTATTTTACTGTTTCATCGCTTATCCATTTGAGATAACTCTCGCTCCCTTTTTCAACTGGCAGGGCGATGATCGCAGGGTTTTCGTAGCTGTGCAGCTCCCGAACACGGATTATGAGTTTTTCCACTTTTTCCGCGGATGTTTTCAGAATCAGAATGGATTCAGTGTCTTCTTCGAGCACACCATTCCACCAGTAAAAAGACGTGACACATGGGATGATGTTTGCGCATGCGGCGAGGCGCTCCTCTACAACAAACCTGCCAATACGCTTGGACTCATCTTCCCCGCTCGTGGTAACCTCAACAAGTGCGTACATATCCCTCATCATCTCAGAACAGGCCAAACAAGGGGCCGGCGTTTATGAACACGAGAACAAGCAGCGCTAGATAGATAACTGTTGTGATATTTTTATGGCTTTTCGGTGCCGCCCGCTCCATGAGCAGCGCAAACATCCGCCCGCCGTCAAGAGGAATAATTGGGAGCAGGTTTGTAAGACCCACAAGAAAGTTGAGAATCGCCACCCAATAAAGCCCTTCAACAACAACGCCGTAGATTGAAAAGACCCGCTTCTCGTCAACCGTCCCTGCGATATATGATTTGACCGCCACATCCGCTACAACAGCTATTCCGATAAAGCCCTGCTTATAGCCTTCTCTACCCTCTGGAACAACGTTGTATGTGCCCGCGCTTGTAGCAACTGAAATTGGAGAGCCAGCTTCAAGCTGGGTTACAGCATCGCGAAAATCACTGATACTTCCGATATCTACTGTGCCGAT
Organism: archaeon BMS3Abin16; assembly: GCA_002923215.1. Taxonomy (GTDB): domain Archaea; phylum Hydrothermarchaeota; class Hydrothermarchaeia; order Hydrothermarchaeales; family SZUA-236; genus SZUA-236. The sequence goes on from BDTI01000066.1 coordinate 4,513, forward strand.
CCCCAGAAGTGTTTGGTTAACAGAGATCCCCGCAAACTCTGCAGGAGAGCCTGTTGTCACGTTTTGGATGACTATCCCTTGAGTGGTGAATACCAGGGGCGCAACAACCATCATCATCAGTAACAGTGTGAGACCTGCGGCGAGGGCTCCGATGAAATTTCCCATTGAGCCTGCGGCATAGACGCGCATCTTCGCCATATATGATTTTGTCTCAAGCACCTCTTCATCAGGCTCGACAAAGGCGCCCAGGGGGAGAAATGTAACTGAGAATATGCCCAGTGACTTGATGGGAATTCCTTCCACCCGTGCGAGCAGGCCGTGCATTAGCTCGTGAACCATGAGAAGTGAGATAACTGCAATCAGCCAGTAGGCCAGCGGAATCGACGGCGCGCCCTCGATTTCAACCAATCCCTCAGGCAGAAGCGGCGCAACACCGGGCGGCGCATTAGGTGTCTGCAGGATGTGGGATGCGCTGAGAAAAAGCGATATAAATACGAGTATCATGAGTGGGACTGAGATGTATGCGGCGATGGTTCCAATTCGACGAAGAACTTTTTCCCGCTTCTTCGCAGTGCGATCAATTGCCTCAATACCTCGTTTTGAACGAAAAATAAGCGTTAAAAGGCTGCGTTCAATCCCTCGTTTTTCAAAGGATTTGGAATTGATCAGTTGAATGATTATCCAAAGTACAATTAGAACTATGAGCGCAACCGAAACCAATATATCACCTAAGTGTGAGGGAAGTTCAACGTTATAAAAGTTTGTGAAACATTATGGACCCTTTAGAGCTGAGACGACAGTTGACACATGCATCCGGGGTGTTTATCGCGCTTTTTCTGCGAGAGATTTACCGCATCTCCAGTGGCTGGCTGGTTCCAGGGGTTGTGCTTGCAGTTGGCATCGCAGGCGGATATGCTGTCTCCAACCTCTACCTAAGGGGTGTGAACATGCCCTTTCTCACAGGGCTTATCGCCGGGTCTGAACGCGAGCGGGACCAGGGGTTTCCGGGCCGAGGCGCGCTGCGCTTTTTCACAGGAGCCCTGCTCACACTCCTGATTTTCAGAAACACGCCTGAGGTCTTTACAGCAGGGATAATTGTCCTGGCACTGGGAGATTCAGCGTCCACCCTTGGAGGCGTTGCATACGGCAGACACAAGCTCCCATATAACCGGGATAAAAGCATTGAAGGCTCGGTCTCAGGATTTACAGCGGCATTTATCGGGCTCATCTTACTCACATCACTTCCGGCGGTTGTTGCCTTGGCCGCGGCCGTTGTGGGGATAGTAACAGAGTCGCTGCCTTTGGGTGTTGACGACAATCTCACCGTGCCGCTGGCAGCAGCCTTTACAGCCTGGATTCTCACGGTTGCGATAACTATTTAATAACTTAATATAGAGGAATTTTTATGGGAGAGATAAGAAACGCAGTGGTTCTTGCCGCGGGCAGGGGGACCAGGCTTCAGCCGGTAACTTCTGACACCTCAAAGTGCATGCTCCCGCTTCTGGGCCGCCCGATTCTCTGGCATATATTGGACACTGTTCACAAGGCAGGAATTACCCATGTCCAAATCGTTGTCGGATATCGCAAGGAAAAGATCATTGACTACTTTGGTGACGGCCTTGAAATCGGGCTTCATATCAGTTATATTGAGCAGAAAACACGTGATGGCACGGCGCGTGCGATCGGGCTTGCCACGATGGATGATGACTTTCTAGTGTTAAACGGCGATACGCTTGTGGATTTTGAGGATATTGAAAAGATCATGAAATCTCACTCTGGCGATGCCACCCTTGGCGTGCGCAGAGTTGAAGACCCGCAGCAATATGGTGTTGTGGAATTAGAGGGTGACAGGGTAAAATCCATTGTTGAAAAGCCCAGGGAATTTATCTCAGATCTTGCGAACGCAGGTATCTACGCCTTTTCACATGAAATCTTCGCAGCCATTGAAAAAACAGGGAAATCGGAGCGCGGCGAGTATGAGATCACATCGTCAATCGAGCTACTAGTTAAAGAGGGTAGAGAGGTGCGCGCAGTCGAGCTAACCGGAGTATGGTCTGACATTGGTAGTCCCTGGAACTATCTTGATTCAAACAAGGTGCTTCTGAGCCGCGCAAACCCCTCGATCAAGGGCACTGTTGAGGAAGGCGTGGTCGTGAAGGGTGCCCTCATCCTCGGCAAAGGCTCGGTTATCCGTTCAGGCACATATATCGAGGGGCCGGTCTATATAGGCGAGAACTCTAAGATCGGGCCTAACACCTATATTCGGAGCTTTACATCCATCGGCAACAACAGCCGGGCCGGAAACGCGGTTGAGCTTAAGAATTCAATTATCATGGATAACACCAATATTTCGCATCTCTCCTATGTAGGCGACTCTATTATCGGAAGCGGCTGCAACTTCGGGGCTGGAACGCTAGTGGGAAACCTGCGCCTCGATGAAAAGAGCGTGAAGATGCGAATCGGCGACGAACTCTATGACACTGGCAGGCGCAAGATGGGCTGCGTGGTGGGTGATAATGTGAAGACAGGGCTTAATGTGATGATTAATTCCGGGCGTAAGATCGGGTCGAAGAGCATGATTGGGCCGGGGGTTGTGGTCTACCGTGACATCCCGAAAGATACCTTTGTAATAAAGAAACAGGAGCTTGAAATAAAAGAGCTGAAATAGCAGGTCTAATATGTTTCTGTGGTGCCTTTTTGATTGATAAAGCGATTCGACGATGCAGGGGTGGAACGGCTGTTGACATAGTTGTTTCGGTTGGCGCGAAAAATGTGGGGATAACTGGTGTGGACCCTTGGCGCAGTCGGCTGTGCCTGCGAATATCTGAAAAACCGATTCAGGGCAGGGCGAACACAGCGATTATCCGTATGTTTTCAAAGGCGCTGGACGTTTCAGAAAAAGATGTCAGAATAACGGCCGGGAAGAAAAGCACGCTGAAGACCGTTGAAATCGACTTGGATTTGGAGGAGGTCAAAGCCGGTTTGAATCGGGTTCTGGGAATAGATTGAAATAGGGCGGGCGCCAAATATAATGGGGTGAGGATGGATATGTTTTTTTCTCTACTGAAAAAGGTGCGGATTCGTGAGGCAATGAAATCAGGTGTGATAACAGTGGGGCTCGAATCCACGGTTCATGAGGTGCTAAAATCACTAACTGAAAACCATGTTTCAGGCCTTGTAGTTGTGGATGAGTTTGGCGAGACCTGGGGTGTAATATCCTCAATCGACGTTATAGCAGCGCTAAAGGACAAGAGTGTTGAGGAAATCAATGGGCTTACAGCTGAAGACATTATGACTCCTCAGGCAATCGAGATCGGGCCTGAAAAAACATTGGAGGACGCGGCACGGGTCATGGCTGAAAAAGGCATTCACCGGCTTGTGATCGGACACCCCCATGAAGGGCGAAGGGTGCCGGTTGGAATCATCACGGCAACAGACATAATAAGGGAGCTGAAAAAAGAGATGTCATAAACTGTAAGACACGCCCGCCACTGGCTCAATTATTTCTATTCCACTTCCTTTCAATAATTCTTTGAATTTCTCTGGTTTTTCAGTGTGGATTGGAAAAAGCTTCTTGGGCATAATCGTTTCAATCAATTCAATCAATTCCCGTCCTGAGGCATGACCTGAGACATGGGCGCTTATAAAATGCTTATTACCCTTTTCATCAATTGAAGGGTCATAGTCTATTCCAAATTTTTCTAACCAATTCATGAGTTTTCTTTCATCGATCTCCATCTCGTCGCTAAAAGGCTCACAAGAAGCTCTAATATAAAACGAATTTTGAATTTTTCCCTCCTGTGTAGAGATATCGAAGAGTTCGTTTGCATCCCAGAAACTGAACATGAGCACATACTTTTCAGGATTTTTTCTGACCTCATAGGCCGTTACCCCATTATCAATGTGACTGGTTGCCAGGTTCCATGCAAGATTCTCTTCAGCTGACAGGTCTTCTACTATTTCGCTTGCTTCTCTCCCTATGCCTTTTTTCTCAGCAATACGGACTAAGTTTTTATCCTCCTTAGCTTTGTTTCTTCCCCAATTATCAAGATAACCTGCTTTAAACTTTGCATAATCATTTTTAGAATAGAGACAGCCTTCTTGCCGTTTTTTATAAACCTTCACGTTTCTCATGTCAATCGGATTTTTATATTTTGAACCATCCATCCTATGAAGCTCATAAAGTAGGTAGGCTATCTTGGGGTTGATAAGGAAGATTCGGCCTGCCTCAAGAGCCGCTTGAGCAATTGTTTCAAATCGCGTTGTGTCCTTCCATCCAAAGTCAATAAAAACCAAGCCAGTGACTTCTTGAATCTTCTTTTTAATGTTTTGGAACACATCTTCTTCAGTTAGTTTTTTATCAGAATCAACTCTGGTTCCCTCACATATCATAATATCAATAGGTTCTTTTCCCACTCCAGCGAGGTATTCCTCCATCGAGGGTTCGTCTTTCCCATGGAAACGAATATCCCCTGTATACAGGATTCGTTTATTGTCCGAGGTGGTCAAAAGTATTGAGGCGGCTCCTGGAACTGAATGACCTACTGGAACTATTTTATAACTTAAATTACCAATCTTACCTGTAGATTTTGTTTTGTAATTTCTAATAGAACTTACAACATCCTTAGTAAATACATAGCCACTTTTCGGGCATGTTATACTGCACTTTTTATCGGAGTTTTCTAGAACCTCTTTAAACTCTAGTTCATTTGGGAAAACCGTTTTATAACTTTCCGTTTTATTAACAAGTTTCAATTTATCCTTAACTTCATAGAACTGATACTCTACACCACTATTGGATACATCTGTGATAGCCTTAGACAGAACCTTTGTTGTTTCAGTAGAATAAATATCGATTTCCTTGTCTATGAAGCTCACGTCCTGGATGTGATCGAAATGAGCATGGCTTATGAACACACCATCGATATCAGAATCTTTTTTAGAATAGGGTTCAATCGAAGTATTTCTCCAATAATCTTCGGCTTCGTCTAAGGGCAGTTTAGTCAAATCAGTGCCATCATTAGCTAAGCTTGTATAATCCAGAAAAGACCGTGAGTAAAGTCCGTTTATCTTCGGTAGAATGCCAAGTTTTAATAAGTCAAATAAAGCACTTTTGGATCTGATCTGGATAAATTCCTCATAATATTTTCCGGCTTCACCCATCCGGCGCCCAAAATCCAATAATACCTTAGTTCCACTCTCCTCAAGCAAAATCTTGTTTCCGCCGATCTCGGAAACGCCTCCGTAGAAAGTTAGAGAAACTGAAGGATTCATTAATTGTCAACTCCAACTTTTTTTAGTTTAGACACGGCCTTCTTTAGATAACAGTGATAACTATCCCTTAAGTAAAAAT
>BDTI01000067.1 GCA_002923215.1 archaeon BMS3Abin16
TTTTATTGATGTATTTTCTTCGGGATAGATTTAATAATGCAAACCACCCTATGTAGCTTGTGACAATTGCAATCGGACGCTCTAACATCCGCTTCGGCTGGATATGGATACTGGTTTTCACAGTCTTTGGAGGGTTTCTGGAGATGAAGCTTTTGGATGATGTCTGGGCAGTCGGGGTTCTTGAACCAACTCGTTCTCTTTGGAGATCTGCCCATGTCCACGGCCTGCTCCTGTCATTTTACAACCTGTTCTACGGAACTCAAATCAATAATACAAATCTTACGGATCGGGCGAAACGCGGCGGAAGTGTGCACGCAATCATCGGCGCAATAGTCCTTCCGGTAGCGCTGTTTCTTTCAGCATTCTATAATCCGTTCGCTATCTCGCAGCCTTTGGCGGGCTTGCAATCATCGCATCAGCGGTGGTGATGGTGAGGGGACAGTTCAAAGGGGAAGATTAAGTTTAAGTGGGAGTTGACATCGGTTACTGTAGTGATAATCGAAGCACTATCCAACCCTGAAGTGACAGTGTAAAATCTTTTTATGTACTGCCGAACCAGAATAGGAAGAATCCGGCTGTGAATATTTCGCCAACGACAAATAGGGCTGCAATCGCAATCCACATCTGTCAAAGCTCAACTATTTTCACTCCTCCTTCACTGTTTGATGGCTTTTAGGCTTTATCGAGTTTTCCAGTCTTTTGCTGGGTGGGATGTGTTTGGGTTGTTTTTCAGGCTAAATATGAGGGCTGTTACATAATGCGTAACAAAAGGTTTATATTATATCCGACGCCCCCAGAGACTTAAGGGGTAAATGTGATGTACAGTGCAGATGCGAGCTTTGTAGGATACATGAGAGACATAGGCGCAACCATCCTCTTCTCACCCAACCCAGGCAGAACAATAAAAGAAGTGAGAAAAAGCATGGAGGTAAGCCAAGACGACCTGGCCAGGCTCATGAGTCTTCGACGAGAAACCATCAGCCGAATCGAAACAGGAAGCATCACACCCACAGCAGGATTCATAAAAAGATTCAGCAAATACGCATCGATAATCAAAGTGTTCAGAGACCTAAACGCGCGAAAAGACGCGGAGAAAAAAGGCGACAGTGCCCTTTTGAACCATACATTTATGCGCACCCATTTTTCAATATCAAAAGGAGAGCTTGACAATCTACACAGAATCGGGCACACCAGCTACAGCAAGACAAAAAAGAAGGTACTACGGAGGATTTAGAATATGAACATAGCATGGTTTAAAGACTTGACAAAAGAGGACATACCCGTTGCAGGCGGCAAAGGAGCAAACCTCGGCGAAATGACACAGGCAGGACTGCCAGTTCCCGAAGGATACATGATAACCGCCCAGGCATATGAAACGTTCATCCGTGAAAACAGCCTTGCAAAAAAGATTGCAAAAATACTCGAAATAGATGTGGATGACAACAGCCAATTAATGGAAGCTTCGAAGAAGATCAGAAAATTAATCGAAGCCTCCCCAATACCTGAGAAGATCAATAAAGATATACTCAAGGCATATAAAAGACTGGACAGCGGCGAGGCCTTTGTGGCTGTGCGAAGCTCTGCAACAGCAGAAGACCTGCCCGACGCATCCTTTGCAGGCCAGCAGGAAACCTTTCTCAACACACACGGAGAAAAAGAACTCCTCGAAAACGTGCGCAAGTGTTGGTCATCGCTCTTCACGCCAAGGGCTATTTTCTATCGTGTGAAAAACGACTTCGACCACTCGCAGGTACTCATCGCAGTGGTCGTGCAGAGGATGGTCAACGCAGACAAGGCAGGCGTCATGTTCACGGTGCATCCGGCTACAGGCGAAAAAGACAAGCTCGTAATCGAAGCCGCATGGGGCTTGGGCGAAGGCGTGGTCTCAGGCTCTGTGACACCTGATCACTATGTGCTGAACAAAGAGACCGAGGAGATACTTGAAGCCGATGTTGCGAAAAAAGAGACCATGTTTATCAAAAACAAGGACCAGAAAACCGAGCAGGTGAAAACACCGCGGGACCTTGCCACCAAGCAGGTGCTCAGTGAAGAGGAGTTTGTGAAGATTCTGAGGCTGGGAAAACTCCTGGAATCCCATTATGGCAAGCCCCAGGATGTGGAATGGGCGATTGAAGGCGACTCAGACCCCTATCTCGTGCAGACACGGCCGATCACAGTGCTCTATGAAGGCGGGGCTGATAAATCTGAGGAATCGGAAAAGCGTGAAATCATAGTTAAAGGCCTGGGCGCGTCACCGGGAATGGCGAGCGGTAAGGTAAAGATTCTTCAGAGCACTGAGGAGCTGGACAAGGTGAAAGAAGGGGACGTGCTTGTTACAACAATGACCAATCCTGACATGGTTCCGGCTATGAAACGGGCTGTTGCAATCGTAACAGACGAGGGCGGGATGACATGCCACGCAGCAATCGTTTCACGGGAGCTGGGCATACCAAGCATTGTTGGAACAGGAAACGGGACAAGCCTTCTCAAAGAAGGCCGAGACATCACAGTGGACGGAAGCCGCGGCGTGGTCTACGAGGGATCGACGAAGATAGCAAAGCCCGTGGAAGAGGAGCAGCGCATAGGAGCAGCGCAGGTTATCACCGCAACAGAGGTGAAGGTGAACCTCTCAGTCCCGGACGAGCGGATAGCACGGAAGATGGCGAAAATCGCTGACGGCGTGGGACTTCTGCGGGTGGAGCACATCATACTCGGCATGGGCAGGCATCCTATTGGGTTCATACGCGACGGAGATGAGGAAG
>BDTI01000068.1 GCA_002923215.1 archaeon BMS3Abin16
AACACCCGGAAACACATCCACAGCAGAGCCCACATCCGACTTATAGGCAACACCCACCGGGATGTCAAGCCGCCGGATATCATAATAGGATAGATTTGTGATCTTGGCGTTTGCCACCGAGTCATTCGGAATACGCAGATACTTGTTGTCAAATGTGCGAAGACGAGTTGAAAAAAGATTGATATCAAGCACAACCCCCGCGTTCCCGCCGATATCCACAGCATCACCGATCTCAAAGGGCTGATCAGCAAGCAGAAAAAGCCCGCTGATAATATTGGAAACACTCCGCTACGCAGCCATGCCGATTGCTATACCAGCAATACCGGCCGCCGCAAGAAGGGTGCTCTTCTCAGTGTCAATGCCGAAATCCTCCTCTAAATGATATTTTTTAGTAGTGAGGCCATACTTTTCAATGACCTTCTCTGCTAGCTCATAGGCGTCCTTTTCCTCAATATCATCGGCACCGTCTTCACTACTCCAGTGATAGGCACGAATAAGGGATTCATTCGGTTTTTCAAATCTGTCAATGAGCCCCTTCAAGACTTTTTTATCCACTTTACCCCCACCTTATCGAACATTATTGACTTAAGATAAGGAGATAATTTTAAATATCTATCAGAATCTTGAAAAGAAAGATAGAACTGTCATTTTATTCGAAACGGGCATTGAACTAGTAGATGAGTGCTCCGGCCGGGATTTGAACCCGGGTCGCAGGATTGAGAGTCCTGCATGATTGGCCGTGCTACACTACCGGAGCGTGTTTTATTTCACTGGGTTAGTGGTCTTGTCTTATTAAAGGTTTTGCTTATCCTTTCATTTAGAGCTGGCTTCAACAAATCTAATGTAATATGCAGTAGTATTTGCCGGCGGGGATTAAGCTTATATAAACGCTGTGCCCCCTTTTTGCATTATGGATCAGAGCAGCGAGAAAACTTTGGGTTTAGTTTTGATTCTTATAGGCATTTCTATGTGGAATCTTCTTCCGCCGAGGGGTTTTACATTTAGCACCATTTTATCGATTCATATGAGTTTTGTTTTGTCTGGCGTCTATTTTTTTGAGCGGCCGCTTATCAGATTTCTCTGCGCAAAGATCAGGCGTAAGATTTAGCATAGCATCCCCTTTACCACTATGTTCAAGCTCAGATAGAGGGGATTTTTACGCGAGCAAAGTTCAGGTCTTTTGGATGCGTTATTAGCTTTGCTAATGTAATCCCTGTGATGCATAAATCTTTTTCATAAAAAGGATTATAACAATCGAACTTGCTTCGATTGAACAGTTTCGGTGTCGAGCAATTACACAGGGAGCGCTGCTCCCCCTTCTTTTCACGGAAAAGAAATTGTGGATACAAAGCGTGCTCCCCCTGCTCCGTTCAAGTTTCACTTTCGCGGAGATTTTGTCAAAGGCAAAATCGGGTTTTTCTTTGGCGCAGATTTCTTTTTACAGAAAAAGAAAGGTGCAAAGGGTGACAAACGCACCCGGGGGGATTTGAACCCCCGGTCTCCGGCTTAGAAGGCCGGCGCCTTATCCTAGCTAGGCTACGAGTGCAAAATGGGGTTAACTTGTGGTTTGGGTTTTGTTATTGCTGTATTCCGCTAGATTTAAATGCTGTTATTTATATTTACTGATTTGATTTGTGAGGAAGCGTGTTATGACCTTTGATCTTGGTAGTGTTGAGTTGAAGTGGCAGCGGCGTTGGCGTAAGTCCGACGTTTTTAGGGTGGATTTAGACTCTGAGCGTGTGAAGTACTATGTTCTTGAGATGTTTCCCTATCCCAGCGGGGCGGGTCTGCATATGGGTCATGCCTTTAATTACACGATTGGTGATATTTATGCCCGGTTCATGCGGATGAAGAGTTTTAACGTGCTTTATCCTATGGGTTATGACAGTTTTGGTTTGCCTGCTGAGAATGCGGCGATCAAGGCTGGGACTCATCCTAAGGTGTATACTGATTCTGCGATTGCGAATTTCAAGGTGCAGCAGCGGGCGCTTGGCCTCAGCTATGATTGGAGTCGTGTTATCTCCACCTGTGAGCCTGATTATTATCGTTGGAATCAGTATTTTTTCCTCAGGTTTTTTGAGTCGGGTCTTGTGTTTCGGAAGGCTGCCTCTGTGAACTGGTGTTCAGAGTGTGCGACGGTTCTTGCGAATGAGCAGGTTCATGATGGCAGGTGTTGGCGGCATAAAGGTAGGGAGGTGGAGCAGAGAAATCTTGAGCAATGGTTTATTAAAACCACAAAGTATGCGCAGGAGCTTCTGGACTGTGTGGATGGTTTGGATTGGCCTGAGCGTATTAAGCTTATGCAGAAGAATTGGATCGGGCGCAGCGTGGGTGTAACGCTTCGCTTTGATGTGGTTGATGAGTCTGGATGTGTGGTTGATGAGATTGAGACGTTTACAACTCGCGCGGACACTGTTTATGGGATTACTTATCTTGTGCTTGCCGCTGAGCATCCCAAGGTTCTTGAGTATGTGGAGGGAACGGAGATGGAGGCGGGTGTTCGGGAGTTTGTTGAGGGTGTGAGGGGTCAGAGCACGATTGAGCGCACTGCTGAGGGCAGGGAGAAGTCCGGCATGTTTCTCGGCAGGTATTTTATCAATCCTTTTACCGGGGAACGCTGTCCGATCTGGGTTGCTGATTACGCGCTCTATGAATATGGCACCGGTGCTGTGATGGCTGTTCCAGCTCATGACCAGCGGGATTTTGAGTTTGCCCGGAAATACGGTCTGCCCCTGCGTGTTGTGATTGTTCCAGAGGGTGGAAGATCTGATACTGATACTTTGGAGGCTGCCTACGCTGGTGATGGTGTGATGGTAGATTCCGGTGTGTTTAATGGCCTCGGAAATCAGGATGCCAAGGAGGCGATTGCTGATCTTGCGGAGGAGCGGGGCTGGGGCAGGCGCACTGTTAACTTTAAGCTTCGGGACTGGCTTGTCTCGCGGCAGCGGTATTGGGGGACTCCGATTCCAATGGTCCACTGTCCAAGCTGTGGTGTTGTACCAGTTCCAGTAGAGGAGCTTCCGGTGCTTCTCCCTGAAGATGTCAGTTTCGGCGAGGGAAATCCATTGGAGACAAACCCTGATTTTGTGAACACAACCTGCCCGTCCTGCGGAGGAGGCGCACGGCGCGAAACCGATACGATGGACACCTTTTTTGACTCAAGCTGGTACTTTCTCAGATACTGCGACAGCCAAAACAGCGCTGAGCCCTTTGCCCCGGAGAAAACAGCTTATTGGATGCCTGTTGACCAGTATATCGGTGGTGCGGAGCACGCGACAATGCATCTCATCTACGCCCGGTTTTTCACAAAAGCGCTTCGAGACCTGGGCTATCTCAACTTTGACGAACCCTTCACACGCCTCTTTAATCAGGGCATGATCCATGGCGAAGACGGTTTTGTCATGTCCAAATCCAGAGGTAATATCATAGATCCCAAGGCTATATTTGAGAGGTATGGAATCGATGCGACACGGTTTTTTCTGGTCTCACTTGCAGCCCCGAATAAAGACATGATCTGGAGTAGCGACGCAATCGAGGGTAGCAAGCGATTCATAAATAAAGTGATACACTACTTTGAAACTGTTGAAACAGGGGTTTCAAGCCCCAGGGTTGAGAGCAAGCTAAACGCTGCTATTCGTGATGTAACCGAGGATATCGCGGGCTTCAAATACAACTTCGCGCTGCGGAGAATTCGGGAGCTTTTCGACGCGCTTACACCGGTTGAGGACCGCACAACCCTTGAATTGTTTTTAAAACTGCTCCATCCATTCTGTCCCCACATAACCGAGGAGTTCTGGGAGCGGCTTGGAAACAAGGATTTTCTCTCGATCTCAAACTGGCCCAGTTATGATGAGGAAAAGATCAACCCCAGATTTGAGCTTGAAGAAGAACTTGTAGATCAAGTGCGCCAGGACATACGACAAATAATAGATATCGTAAAAAAAGAGCCGGGGATGATCAAGATCTACATTGCGCCAGCCTGGAAATACACTGTGTATGAAAAAGCGCTTGTAGGGTCAAAAAACCTTATTTCCGAGGTGATGGCCGACCCGGATGTTCGTAGGGCTGGAAAGGCTGCTGCCAAATTTGCGCAGTCACTCATGAAAAGGCATTTTCTGAAGCCGATTCTCCCTCAGGCAGATGAGAAAACAGCGCTCACAGACTCGGTTACACTAATCAAAGACGAGTTCGACTGCGGCGTTGAAATAATGCTTGCAGAAGAGAGCGAGTCAGAAAAAGCGGCTCGCGCAGAGCCTGGCAGACCTGGAATCGAGCTGTTCTAAACCCCCTGTTTTACTGGAGCCCTTTAAAATAATCATAGGTTTTCTGCATGCCGTCAACGAGTGAAAGGCGTGGCTCCCAACCAAGCCCCTCCCTGGCGTGCTCGATTGATAGAAAGCTCCGCCTAACCTCGCCCGCCATCTCAGCACCGTGTACCACAGGCACATCCCGACCAGCTATCTCTGAGAGGACCTCAACCAGCCGGTTAACACTTGTCTCCACACCGGTTCCAATATTAAAGGTGCCAACACGAATCATGGCAGCAAGATTTGCCGCCACAATATCGCTTACATGGATGTAGTCCCGGGTCTGTTCGCCGTCGCCATATATCTCAGGAGCCACGTTTCTGAGAACACGGTCGATGAAAATCGATATAACACCTGCCTCGCCAAAGGGGTCCTGCCGCGCTCCATAGACGTTTGAATACCGCAGACAAGTTGTCTTGAGGCCGTGGACATGGCTGTAATAATGGAGGTATTTTTCACCCGCCAGCTTTGAAACACCATAGGGTGAGATGGGTTTTGTGCTGTGCCCCTCGTCAACTGGAAGCCTCTCAGGCTCACCATAGACCGCGCCGCCCGACGATGCAAAGACGAATCGCTCAAGATCACCTGCCGACTCAACTATGTTTAAAAGCCCCTTCACATTCACGTCGAGATCGAAAAAAGGATTTTCAACGCTGCGTCGAACATTTGCCTGCGCCGCCAGATGAAAAACCGTCGTCACATCTTTTAAAATATTTTTAAGGTTTTTATCGAGGATGCTCATCTGGTGAAACTTTATTTTATCAATCACCCCAGCGAGATTCTCCATCCTGCCTTTTGAAAGATCATCCACAACCACCAGGTCATGCTCGCCGCAGAGGGCGTCCACCAAGTGTGAGCCGATAAACCCTGCGCCGCCGGTTACAAGAATCATTGCTTAATCCTCACAATTGAAATCATAGAATATCCTTTATAAACCATGCTACAACTGGAGAACCTCAAAGCCGCTGCTATGAGATCCAATGGATTCACGGCTCTGACAGACAATAGTCTTCACATTCTTCTTCTTCGCAACACGCAGGATGCTTTCGGCAAACGGCCCCCGCTCAACAACAATCTCATAAGGAATACCCTCACGCTTCGCCGCATCCTCAATAATTGTGAGCTTCTGATAGATTACATCGCACCTTCCATGAGATATCTGTTTCTTCAGATTTTGCACTATCTTGTCACCCATGAACCCCACGTTTTCAGTGAGCTCACCCACCTTCTCACTCATACCACTGTCCCGAACATCAAGTATAATGAGCTTAGCCCCTTTCTCCTTTGAAAGAGCAATAGATCGATCGATAAGATCCTGCGGGATATCAGTCGACGAAAAGACAACCATAATATTTTCCATTTACATTTCACCTCATAACACGTTAAGCCCTATCATCGGCCAATATACTAGCGCGATGATTATAAAAATTATCCATGCCAGCATATTTAACATTAAACCAGGTTTAATAACGTCAGATATCTCATAGTACCCGGATGAGTAGGCGATTGCATTTGGCGGCGTTGCAATGGGCAATGTGAATGCAAGACCCGATGGCAAAGCCACTATAAAAACAGTTGCAATCGGATTGATCCCAAGTGCCGCGCCAACGCTAAAACCGATGGGAAGAACAATCGCAACCGTTGCAGTGTTACTGATCCCTTCTGTGAGAAATATAGCGAGAAGAGAGAGTGCGAACAAAAAGGAAAGCGGGGAAAGCGAAACACGCGTCAAAAACAGATCCGTTATCCACTGCGCGGCACCCGTGGACACAAGCGCAGACCCCAGAGCAATCGCCCCGCCATACATGAGAATCACACCCCAATTAACATACCCTTCTACATCCTTCCAATCCATAACACCCAGGCTGAAGAGAAACACAGATGAAATAAGGGCAATATTTGCAAGCCCCAGCCTGTTACCCACAACAATCCAGAGCAGAAGCGTGGCAAGCATGACAAGACCCACCTTCTTCTCATCAGACGACATATCACCCTGATCCAGGAGATCACGCTCTAAAGTTGAAACCGCCTTACTCACATCAGTCACATCAAGCCCGAAATAGAGTATAAGAACTGCAAAAGCGACAAAAAGCATGATAATCGTTACTGGCACTGCGATTACAGCCCACTGGAAAAACCCAACTTCAAGGCCGTAGTACTCTGAGAGAAGAGCTATTGCAAGAGGGTTTCTGGCGCCGCCAAGTAGCGTTGCTATCCCGCCGATAACCGAGCCCCAGGCAAGAGCTAGAAAAAGCAGCGTGCCATACCTGCTCTTCATAGGCTCAAGTTCAAGTGCCAGGGCAATATCCAAGACCACTGGAAACATGATCGCCGCAACAGCGTGTTCAGGCATGATAAAAGCCATTGAAGCGCTGGTGAAAAGAACTCCTGCAATAAGCATTGACGGACTCTTTCCAAATCGTTTGAGAACTTGAAGTGACAGGCGCATTGAAAGCCCTGTCTTCATCATTGCCGCTGCGAGAATAAAAGCGCCGAGAATGAAAAACACAGCCGGACTTCCGAAAAGTGAATAGGAGGTCTTCGCATCCATCGCGCCTAGAAGCGGAAGCGCTGCAATAACAAGTATCCCGGTAACCGAGAGCGGGAGCGCAGCCGACGCCCATAGAACAATGGCCATCACAAATATTGCAACAACCCTCTGACCCTCCACCGATAAGCCCTGAGGAGTGGGAAGCAGAAGAACCAATGATAATAGGGCAAGGGAAAAACCAATAATCAAACCCCGACTTGGAAAACTCGGCTTCGAATCCATGCTCTACCAACTGAGTTTAAAAGGATATAACCCTTTCCACTCCACCTTTTTCCGCCAGTCTTCACCCGTTGGGTTCGACTGCCGCAAAAATCTGGGCCAAAAAAGGATTTGCACCCAATCGAACAATTAAGTTCGATTGAAATTTATACTCATTGGAGAATTTGCAGCAAGTAAATTTGAGTTTTTCTTTGAGGCCATATTAGTTGAGCTATTACATTCAGCTTAAGAATAGAATTTCTTTTTGCAAAAAAAAGGAAGTGCAACGGTGACGGCCGATATATGATACGTTCTATGGAGGATTTTGCACAAGCAAAATTCGGGTTTTCTTTGCTGCAGATTTCTTTTACAAAAAAGAAAGCTGCAAAGCCCCCGGAGGGATTTGAACCCTCGACCTGCTGATTACAAGTCAGCCGCTCCAGCCAGTCTGAGCTACAGGGGCGAAAAACGTTGAAGTTGATTTTAACACTTATCTTTTATAAATCCTTTTTCTTTGAAACCATAAAGTTTACAATAAAATCTATGATACATGTTTCAATTTTTTTAAAAAAAAGAATAAAAAAGTAAAGAAAAAAAGAGGGTGGTGGAAGCGGATGATTCGCTTCCGAGATTATTTCTCGCCTTTGTCTAGTTCTTCAAGTTCCCTGGGATGCTCTTCTTCATAGTGATGCCGGGACATTTTACCAGTCCAAATCTGCATCGCCAAAGGAAAGTTTCCAGGCCTCCAGATCGCCATATACATGTGAAGCATCACAATCACAGCGCCTGCAAGCACAGCTTCCCAACCATGAATCATCCTGAACCAATGATACACCTGAAGCGACATCCCGGAAAGAATGTTGGTCCCGCGGAAACCTGCC
>BDTI01000069.1 GCA_002923215.1 archaeon BMS3Abin16
AACCTGAGCTGTATTCACTGCCGTGCGTCTGCGTCTCTGGATGCGGAAGAGGGTGATTTCACAACTGATGAGGCGAAGGCTATTCTTGATGATATCGCGAGTTTTTCCAGCCCAGTTATTGTGCTCTCCGGCGGCGAACCATTGCTTCGAAAGGACATCTGGGAGATAGCGCGGCATGGGACGGGTCTTGGTCTTCGGATGTGCATGGCCACAAATGGCACGCTTGTCACCGACCGTGTGTGCGAGAAGATGAAAGAAGCAGGTATTAAGATGGTTTCTCTCAGCCTCGACGGCAGTACACCTGAGATTCACGACAACTTCCGAAACCAAAAGGGGGCGTTTAAGGGCACGATCCGGGCGGCGGGGCTGTTTAAAAAACACGGCATCCCTTTTCTCATCAACTCATCTTTCACAAAGCGCAACCAAAAAGACATCCCGAATGTGATGCGTCTTGCAAAGAAACTGGGCGCAAAGGCATGGTACCTGTTTCTCATCGTGCCGACTGGCAGAGGTAAAAATATCATGGGTGAACTTGTTTCAAAGGAGGATTATGAGGAGCTTTTGAAGTGGCATTTTGATGTTGAGAAAGATGAGGATGAGCTTTTGATGCGGCCCACATGCGCCCCGCAGTATTATAGGGTTTATCGCCAGGAAGCAAAGAGGCAGGGGATCGATTTCAAACGGCGTAATCTCAGCTTTTCCACTGGCGGCGGTAAAGGATGCATCGCAGGTCAGGTTATCGCGCTCATCGACCACAAGGGAAATGTGCAGCCCTGCAGTTATTTTCCGAAGAGCGCTGGCAACGTTAAAGAGCAGAGTTTCAAAGGCATCTGGGAGAACTCACCTATTCTAAAAGAGTTGCGCGATTTTAAACGCTACAAGGGCAAGTGCGGCGCCTGCGAGTATCTGCGTGTCTGCGGCGGATGCCGGGCGCGGGCCTATGCAATCACCGGCGACTACATGGATGAGGAGCCTTTTTGCAGCTATGCGCCGCTGAAAACCTCTGGGAAGCAGGGATCTCTGGAGAAAATATAAAAACACCTCGCCTCATTTTTCTTTGGAAAGATTATGTTCAACGACTTGTTTCTACGCACCTGCCGGCTTGAGGAGACTGAGCGCACGCCTGTCTGGCTTATGCGTCAGGCCGGCAGGTATATGAAAGAATACTGGGAGATTCGCAACAAATATTCTTTTCTTGAGATGTGCAAGACACCTGAGATTGCAGCCAGGGTTACGATGCAGCCTATTGAAGCGTTCAGCTTTGATGCGGCGATCCTTTTTTCAGATATACTTGTGCCGGTTGAGGCGATGGGTGTGGACCTAGAATTTGTCGAAGGCATTGGCCCCGTGCTTAATACAACGATCGAGGATATCGATGATATTAATCGGCTTGTTGTGCCTGATCCAGAAGAGGATCTACCCTTCGTGCTTGACGCCATAAGGCTTCTTCGAAAAAAGTTGAATGTGCCACTCATCGGTTTCTCAGGCGCGCCCTTCACGCTTGCAAGTTACATAATCGAAGGAGGCGGCTCAAGGAATTATCTCAAGGCTAAGTCCATGATGTACAATGAGCCCAGATTGTGGAAGGCGCTTATGGAGAAGATCGCAGACACTGTCACAGATTATCTTAACGCTCAGATTGAGGCGGGCGCGCAGGCGGTTCAGGTCTTTGACAGCTGGGTGGGATGTCTTTCGCCAGAGGATTACAAGCAGTTTGTCCAGCCATATACAAAGCATGTTTTTGACAGGCTTAAAGGAGATGTTCCAAGGATTCACTTTGGAACCGGCTCGGCAATGCTTCTTGAACATATGCGTGATGCCGGCGGAGATGTAATCGGCTGTGACTGGCGAATCGGGCTTGACGATGCTTGGACGCGCATCGGCTATGACCACGGTATCCAGGGTAATCTGGATCCGATTCTGCTGCACGCGACACCGGAGGTTCTCGTTGAGCGCATTCAAGGAGTGCTTGATAAGGCTGGGGGGCGGCCTGGGCATGTGTTTAACCTGGGCCACGGTATTCTTCCTACAACGCCGGTTGAGAATGTGAAGGTGCTTGTGGAGGCTGTAAAAAAATATAGCACGCGGTAGGGCATATTCAAGCTTTGTTGGGGTATAAAAGCTCAAAAACAACAGAAACATCTACCGTTCATGAAAATCAAAGTGATGGCCCAGACGCTAAAAAAAGAATAGGGGCAATTTGTTTTTAGTAACATTTATTATACCTATTAAAGAATCATCCCTATGGTGGAAGATAAAACCGGGGTGCTTCTCTTGAATCTTGGCGGGCCGGATTCAACTGAGGCGGTGAAGCCTTTTTTATACAATTTGTTCAGTGACCGCGAGATCATCAGGCTCGGACCCAGATTTCTGCAAAAACCTTTGGCACGGCTTATCGCACGCCGCAGGGCAGGGAAGGCAGAAGGATACTATCGGCAGATCGGCGGCGCCTCACCTCTTGGCAGGATCACAGATGCTCAGGCCGAGGCGCTCGAAAAAGCGCTGAACCATGGGGGAAGCAAATTCAGGGTTTATGTGGGTATGAGATACTGGCATCCATTCATCACTGACGCAGTTAAAGAAATCACAGGCGAGGGTGTCACAGAGCTTATCGCGCTTCCCCTTTTTCCACAGCATTCCAAGGCAACAACAGGGTCATGTTTCAACGAGCTTGCAAGGGCGGCGGACGCGCTTAAAGGCAAGATGGACATATCTTATATTCAAAGCTATCCTCTTCATCCAAAGTATATTCAAGCGCTTTCTGAAACGATATCAGACGGGCTTTCCAGGTTTACAGGTGTTGATAGAAAAGAGATATCAATTCTTTTCAGCGCCCACGCTCTGCCGCAGAAATTTGTGGACGAAGGCGACCCCTATGTGGATCAGATCAAGGCAACGATAGAGGCTGTTTCACATGAGCTGAAGCTTGAATCGTGGAGTCTTTCTTTTCAGAGTAGAAGCGGCCCTGTAAAGTGGACCTGTCCTGAGACTGAGGAGACGATTAAAAAGCTTGCCGCAGAGGGTGTGAAAAACCTGCTTATCGTGCCTGTGAGCTTTGTCTCTGATCATGTGGAAACACTCTATGAGATGGATATTCTCTACAAAAAACTTGGCTCAGAGCTTGGAATCAGGGTTGAGCGGGCGCCTTCTCTAAACAGCTCACCCGCGTTCATCGAAGCGCTTGCCGACATTGTACTTGATGCTGCAACCGGCGGAAAAGATTAAATTGCTTAGGATATAATTGGGGGAACATGGTTAAGGTGGCGGTTCTCGGCGGAGGGATTTCAGGGTTGGCAACCGCTTATGTGGTGCAGGAAAAAGCCAGAGCAGAGGGGTTGAAAGTCGACATTGTTTTGATTGAAAAGGAGAAGCGCCTCGGCGGGAAGATCGAGTCTTTTCGTGAGGAGGGTTTTCTCTGTGAAGGCGGGCCGTCGGGTTTTTTGAACAGTAAGCCTGAGACCCTGAAGCTCGCGTCTGATGTGGGGCTCAGTGTTCTTCCCAGCACTGCGGCTGCTAAAAAGAGATTTATCTACGTCGGCGGGAGGCTTCGCCGAGTGCCTGAGGGGCCGTCTGCTTTCATCCGCTCTGACATCCTGTCTATTCCGGGAAAACTGCGGATTTTGCTCGAACCCTTCACTAAACATTCGAAGGCTGAGGATGAGACTGTTGCAGGCTTTGGCAGGCGACACCTTGGGCGGGAGGCTGAGGAGCGGCTTGTAAGCGCGATGATCGTTGGAATCTATGCCGGAAGCTCAGAGAAGCTGAGTTTGAAGAGCAGCTTTCCAGTGATGACTGAGCTTGAGGCTGAGGGCGGCGGCAGCCTGATCCGTGCCATGTTCAAACGCATGAAGGCGGCGAAAAAAGCAGGCAAAAAAAGAAAGGCGTCGGCCTCGCCAACTGGGAGCCTCACATCATTTGAAGGTGGTATGGCAGACATTATCCATAGTATCGAGCAGGGTTTGGACGCTGAATTTATCACTGGGAAAAAGGTGTCCGGCCTTAAAATTAGAGGTGGCGGATATGAAATTCATTTTGACGGTGAAAAGACGCCCCTTGAGGCGGAGGTGGTCGTAGCTGCTCTTCCAGCCTATGCCTCGGCAGAGGTCCTTGGCGGGCTTGACAAAGACTTCAAAGAGGCGCTCGAGAAAATTTCCTACGCGCCTGCTGCTGTGGTCTGCCTGGGGTATCGGGAGGAGGACCTGCCAAACCGGCTTGAGGGATATGGATTTTTAGTCCCTCCAGTGGAGGGTCGAAAGATCCTTGGCTGCCGGTGGGATTCATCCACATTTGAGGGCCGCGCGCCGCCTGGGCATGTGCTTGTGGAGGTGATTGTGGGCGGGTCGATTCAGCCTGAGCTTGCTGGGCTTGAGCGGAGTTCGGTTATAAACATTGTGAAAGATGAGTTGAAATCTATACTGGGAATCGAGAAAGAGCCGGTCTTTTCCAAGGTTATATGGCATGAGAAAGCTATCCCGCAGTATGTTGTGGGCCACAACAAAGTCCTCGAAAAACTGGACTCCATCATTGAGAATTATCCTGGCCTTTTTATCACTGGAAACGCCTACCACGGGATCGGCGTAAACGACTGCACGAAAAACGCGCTTGTCACGGCTGATAAAATCATTGGTTTTCTGAAGGAATCCTGGTTATGATTCGGGCCCTTGCCTGCGATATTGACGGCACCCTTACTGATGAGCGGCGCAGGCTGTCGCCAGACGCGTTAAGATTGATTCGGGAAATCGAGGAGCTGGGTGTTCCTGTTGTGCTTGCGACTGGAAACATACTCTGCGTAACTGAGGCTGCGAAGACATTTATCGGGACCTCTGGGCCGGTGATTGCTGAAAACGGGGGCGTAATCAAGGCACCAGGAGAACCTGGGCCAAGATATTTCTGCGATGTAAAATCAGGTGAGATAAGCCGGGCATACGAGCATCTGTCAAGCCTTTTAGATGTGCGCCTCACCAACGGATCTGAACTGCGAAAGACAGAGATCGCCATCTACCGTGACCACCCGGTTGAGGAGGTGAAATCTGTGCTGGCAGATTTTAACGTGCAGATCGTTGACACAAAATTCGCAATCCACCTTATGGATCCAGCGGTGAATAAAGGCCGTGCGCTACTGGACGTAGCTGAGATTATGGGAATTGATATCTGGGAGTTTGCAGCGATTGGCGACAGTGAAAATGACAGGGAGATGCTTGAACTCTCAGGCCTGGGAATCGCGGTTGGCGATAGCAGGCTAAAAAACTCGGCCGATCACTTGATCAGAGAAGGATTCGCAGAGGGTGGTGTGAAGGCACTTAAAAAAGTTATCAGCAGGCTGGAAAAAGTATAAAAGCCAAATAGGGTAAAAAACGATGTGGGGTCAACAATCATGAAAACGGTAATGGTCGTAGACGACGATGAAGAACTGAGATCAGTTGTAACAACGATTCTTAAAAAAGAGGGATACAACGTCGTTGAGGCCGGGTCCGGGGAGAGATGCATTGAACTTTTAAAAACTGGGGAAAAACCGGACCTCATATTGCTCGACGTTATGATGCCGGATATGGATGGATGGGAGACCTGTAAAATAATCAAAGACGACCAAGACCTAAAAGACCTGACCGTTGCAATGCTCACACTAAGATCACAGGACCATGACAAGATTGAGAGCCTGGGCCTTGCAACAGCTGACTGGCATATTGACAAGCCAATCAATAAAACCCGCTTTGTAAAAACTGTGAAATGGCTTCTCGGAGAGAGGAGTTAAACTGCTTTTAAATTTTCCTTCTGCGCTTCTTTAATCTGGATTATCTCGTCAATCGCCTTATCAGCGATGTTACTTCCTGCCGTATCCTTCAGTGTTTCAAGCATGGATACAAGTATGTCTTCAAGCCCTGCTACAAGTTCATCATAAGACACCAGCTTCGCATTTGACTTCAGCCTCTTCATCTCAGGCACCCCGTCATCCTGAAAATCAACTGATTTCAAAAGGACCGGGTGGTCTTCACGCACTTCATAGAATTTACTGTTAAACATAGGCGCAGCCTGGCTTTCGAATATCCCGGTGAGCTTTTCTGCCGCAACATTGAAAAGCGTGTTGTAGCGCTCCATCATCTGCTCTGCCTTAATCGGGTCGATTCGCTCAACTCTCGGCGCAAGACGCACACGCTTCACCTTTGAAATCGCGGCTCTGGACACAAGCTTCAAAAGCGGGAGGTTGATGTTTTTATCTGCAACAACAACGAGAAGCCGGCTGTCAACCGTCATGACAACAAGCTTCATATCTTCGGAGTCAACGATGATTCGCTCAAACTCGCGGGTCGACTTCATCACATCAGATACATAGTAGAGAAGCTTGGAAATCTTAGCTGCCTTTTCAGACAGCTCCTCTGGCAGATCTTCAGCGCCTACAGTTCCTTTTTCATCGATTACAAAGGAACCCCTGATACCTGTCATAATATTTTTTAGCTCCTCAAGGGCTGCCTTCAAAATTAACACACCTCCAATGATACCTCAAATTTATCTCCCGCAGTTATTAAAGCTTTGTTCAACCAGCTTTGATTTTCTGTCAACAAAAATCCTCCTTTAAAATAGTGCTTCACAATCAAATAAAATGTTTGAAAGGTATTAATAGTTTATTTTAAACAGATTTAAAGTCGGCTTATTTGGGGGGGCACGTTTTGTTTTAGCCTCTCTTCTGCATCACCTGTTGAAATAACAGAGGCCCATCAGATATTACGATCACTATGGAGATCGCCGAGGGCTATGAAGTTGAAGGGGTTGATATCTGCGGTTTTGACAATGAAACCCATGTGCTTGAAGTGTTTGTAGAGTGCAAAAGAGAAGTTGTAAACGAAGTAGGGAGTCGGGAGCTTGACAATGCTGCCGAGAAATTATTATAAGAGTAGGCTATTCCTCTAATTTATCATCAATATATCCTTTAAATTTCTCTTCCAAATAACTTACATCGATTTGAGAGAATTTGTCGCTGAGGAGATCATGCCAGTGACTCTCAACCATGCAGCGAGCACCATATCCAAGATCTTTATCTTCAAAACGAACACATTCAGTACAGCCATCTATTTTTACCCCTGTGAATGGACAAGTGTTCATATTCTTTCCTCCTTTTCTTTGTCTTTTACAGGTTTTATCACCCATTGATAAATACCCATAGTCAAAACTATTGTTGCAGTTAATAAGTAGAAATAGTAAATGTCTTGAAAGGTCTTGTCTAGGGCCATAAATATTGCAAGTGTACCACTAAAGAGAACAGCTCCTATAATGATCAGAATTTTAAAAAGGGTCAGGTCATATTTGTTTAATGTGGGTACATATTTATCGACAAAGTTATTAGTCACTATGAAAACAAAGACACCAATTAAGTACACCATGCTCCCAAACCAGAAGCTCCAATAAAGGTTTTGATTCATAACAAAAAATACAATTAAAACTACAAGAAAAGGAAGAAGAAAAATATAGAACTTATCATTTGTAATTATGAAATCTCTAAATGCAACATCAAAAGATTTCTTTTTAGATATAGAATGATATACTGTAAATTTTAAGGATTTTTTTTGGATGGCGTTTGCCTTTAATAAATTTTTTATTCTGCTCTCAATAAAACCCTCATCAAATTGATCGTCAGTAAAAGTCTTAATTATGGCTTCTGTGGTTAAGCGGTTTATTTGATTTTCATTTTCCGAATTTCCTTCAATATAAGTTAATATTTCTTTTTCGATTTCATGTTCGGTTTTTGCCATTGTAAAAGAGTCTAATAAGTGGTATTAATACCTATTTATCGAAAAATAATGGCATATATCCATCCATTTTAAGGAGCTAAGGGGCTATACCTAGAGCCTTAAAACACCGTCGAAAAGAGCTATTCCTGGAGCGCTAAGAAATAGATCTATTTTCAGGTGCGGGTTCGAGGGGGTATCAGCAGTTTGTGTGTATAAAAGATTTTAAACCTTAGAGAAGGTGTATATCGATTATGTTTGTCTATTTAGACGAATCAGGAGACCTGGGGTTCAGTGATAGATCGTCTAAATATTTTGTCATCACCTTGTTAAAGACTAAAGATGAAACATCGCTCAAACGGTGCATTAAGAAAATCAGGCGGCGAAAACTAAAGAAGAAATTGAAAGAAGTTCCTGAGTTAAAAGCACATAATACACCACCTCACATTAGGAAAAAGCTTCTGGAAGAGTTGAGTGAATGTAACATTGACATTCACTGCGTCATCCTTCCAAAAGAAAAAGTCTATCCGCATCTTAGATATGGGATGATTAAGTACAAGCTATACAACTATGTTACTGGAATGCTGTTGCCTGGAGCCCTTGCTTTCAATAGAAGAGTTACAGTAACTGTTGATAGATTAACTACTAAGAAAATCATCCGAGACGATTTTGACGGATATATTCAGGCTAAAATTGAGGATAGATCGTTTTTCCCCAAGCCCAAGGTAGAGATAAAACATCTTGATTCAAAGAACAGCCAGGGGCTGCAAGCATGTGACTTCATATGTTGGAGCATTTTCAGAAAATACGAAACAGAAGATGACTCATACTACAAAATAATAGAGGGAAAAATTAAGAATGAATATGAGATGTATAGTAATGGTCCCTAAAGGGAATATAAAAATATGCGCCTTACGGCACATGCTAACCCCTTAGGACTTACCCATTATAGAGATAATAGTCACAATAGGCTATATAAAAGTAACGGTAGGGTAGGGTACCGGTATCAAGCAAAATCTCGCCGTAATATTAGGTCTCCCCGCTCAATAAGACGTCCAACTCATCCCCGGCATGTATTTGCATGGCCTCTGTGAGTGTTTTAGGAAGTCCTATCTTAAACCCAGCTTATTTGGGGGTGTCGAGTGGATGTTACTGTGTTTTGCCCTTGTTTTCTCTGATCCTGTCTATTTCTTCAAGCGCCCGCTCCCGCTGTTTTTTGCCTGCCACCTGCTCTACTGTTTCAAGCATTGATTCAAGCATTTCTTCAACACCCTTTGTAAGTTCTTCTGTTGAGCCTAGGTTTTCAGCGTTTTTCCGGATGGCTGTGACATCCGGTTTTCCATTGGGGCCGAAGCCTAGGTTTGCGAAAAGTAGGGGGTGGCTGTTTCGAACCGCCTCTGAACCCTCGTAGAAATGTGTGGCTGACTTGGGGCCGATGATGTTTGCAAGCCTTTTTGCAGCCTCGCCAAAGAGCTGGTCGTAGAATGTGATAATCTCATCCCAGGAAGCTTCATCTTTCCTTGGCGCCGGGGCGGGTGTTTTGGCTTTTTTCAGCTTTTCTCCTGCCATGTTTGACATGAGTTGAAACAGGGGTTGGTTAATTGTTTTTTCCGCAACCACAACAAGCACTTTATCACCTGCAGGCAGGGATATGAACTTGGCGTTTTCAGAGTCAACAGTTAGCTTGTCAACAGAGCGCGTGGCTCTGATAACATTTGTTACGTGGTGAAGGCTTTTAGACACCTTGCTTGCAGGCCCTTCAAGCAGCTCCGGCATGTCCTGGGAAATGATTTCGCCCTCCTCATCCAGCACAAAAGAGCCTACAACCCCGCTCATGCTTTCCCTGAGCTCTAAGAGGATTTCCTTCATTTTTCACTCCACTTTCAGCCTGGCTTATTTCACCTTGTCATACTGGAGCTTAAGGCCATTTACCAGAAACAGCGCTGAGAGAAGCATAAAGAATAGAACTGCCTTAAGCGCGTCTCCTTCAGCAAGTTCATACGCTCCGCCTGCAAGGGCAGCTACAAAGAGTAGTATCACTCCAATCCCAACGTGCTTCCATACATCGGCAAGCTCTGATCCTGCGAGAGCAGACCTGAGCTCATTCGCATAATAGGCGGAAACAGCAGTAACAATCAAAACAACTGTTCCCAAAACATAGGTTATTACATCAACTGCCATCCACACAAGCCTCCATTGTTTTAATAATTCTGCCAGAGATGATTAATAAATCTTTTCTAAAAAATCGACGGGTATTTACCCCTCGCTAATCGATATCTTTCTCTCAAAGGGAAAGCTCACATCTGATTCAAAAACAGAATCGATAGTTGTTTTCACAAGCTCGCTAGTACCTTTTTTCAAAGGCTTCACATAAACGTCGATTTCAAAGAGCACAGCCTCAGACTGCCGTGACGGCGTGATATAAAGGTCAAGCTCTTTAAAGCGCTTCTTCTTTTTCAGCGCTCTGAGAATCTCAAGCTTAAGTCTGTGAGACTCTTTACGAAGCTCCCCGTCTGAGGGTAGAATAAAACACTGAAGAACCGCCTCGGCAAAATCCTCGCCAGGGTCTTTCAAACCTAGTTTTGCAAGAAGCGCCGCCCGCTCAACCTCTGAATCGTTGGAATCACACGACTCGGTTTTCTCTTCTTCAACTGCAGCCGCTTCTGCCTCTTCCACACGTCGTTTAGCCTCTCGCGTCGCCTCCTCTTCAGCTTCAACTCGCTGGTCAAACTCCTGCTTCCCATCTCTGCCAGCCTCAATCCCCTCTGTAATCTCATCCATCGAAACGAGAAGGGCCGCGCTGTTTTCCTCCAAGGCAAATCTGAGCTGAGTCTCATTAAACTCATAGAGATCAACTATTCCCTCCCCCTCCCAGGCACGGCGAGAGGCATCCAAACCCAGGGCGCCCACGAGTGTTTCCCGCCCCACATACTCTGCTCCGACAAGTTTTCCAAAGCTCAAAAGCAGATATCCATCTTCAAGCACATCCGCTC
This sequence comes from archaeon BMS3Abin16, assembly GCA_002923215.1. Classification (GTDB taxonomy): domain Archaea; phylum Hydrothermarchaeota; class Hydrothermarchaeia; order Hydrothermarchaeales; family SZUA-236; genus SZUA-236. Next base: position 10,715 of record BDTI01000069.1, read on the forward strand.
GTTCAACTGTTATGCGGATATATCCTGTGAAAAACTGTGTTGCAAGCTCGTCAAGCACAGTGTCAAGAGATGTGTTTTTAGTTGACAAAAGCGCCCGGCCTTCTTCAGACCAGATGAACCTGTAAGACGCTCCCTTGGGAAGTCTCATCTTCGGGGTGCCCTCATTTAAACGACTTCTGAAAGCTTGGACGCCAGATCCATCGCTTCTTTACTAATCAAATCCACGCTCACATTTGAGGCAGTGGAAAGTCCTACATACACAGGGCCGCTGTTGATTGAGATGATCTTGTAATCGCTGCCTTCAACAACGATTTTTTCAAGCCGCCCAAGCTTAAGCTCAGTATCAAGCTGCACACCTATTCCAGCAGAAAAAATGGTGATCGCCCCCAGCTCCTCCTCATTAACACCGCCAGCGACATCAGATGCAAGAATCGCGCCGTCAGACGATGTTATGACGCATCCTTCCACACCCGATATCTTTCTGAAATCGCCTACAAACCGTTTGAGTAATATATCCAGTTCTGCCACAGGAAAGCCTCCACTTCAGAAGTGGCACCTCTAAATATAAAAACCTTTTCGGACCTGTCGAGCACATGTTGAGGCTGGAGGATCAGGGCTGCAAGTCACCTCGAAACATTTATATATGGTAAGTTTGAGAGGGGGCTTAGTACTTGTTTTATCTCTTTTTCCTAAAACGGAGGATATAATGATGGAAGCTGTTGAAAAAGCTAAACAATACTTCAAGGGAACAACTACGGTTGGCCTTGTATGCAGTGATGGTGTGGTGCTTGTTACTGACAAGCGAGCGACCATGGGCAATCTCATTGCCCACAAAGAAGTGAACAAGATTTTTCAGATCGATGATCATATTGGTATGACTGTTGCAGGAGCTGTTTCAGATGCTCAGACGCTTGCCAGATGGATCCAGGCTGAGGCGAATCTCTATAAAATCCGTAAAGGCGAAAAAATCAGCGTCAAGGGAATGGCCACGCTTGTTGCAAATATTCTTCACGGCCAGCGCTATTATCCAATGCTTCTTCAGCTCATAATCGGTGGATTTGACAATGACGGACCCAGGCTTTATTCAGTTGATCTTATGGGCAGCGCAATCGAAGACAAGACTATCTCCACTGGATCAGGCTCACCTGTTGCCTATGGCATCCTTGAAGATGGGTATCGTGAGGATATGACTGTTGAAGAAGGGCTTGAACTTGCGAAGCGCGCTGTTAAGGCTGCCATGGGACGAGATGCCATGAGCGGTAACGGCATGAATATTGTTACGATTACTAAAGACGGATATGAAAAGACCGATATTGTAATTTAACTTTCTAATTGATTTTTCACCAGAAAAGGTGCAGACTACGATGGATTTTACAGACCCGCTTGAAGAGATAAAGAAGATTGTTAAGGAGAAGATTCCGCCTGAGTCCTTTGTAACGAAGGTTGATTTTGAAGGGCCTGAGGTTGTTATTTACACGAAAAATCCCAGTTCTTTTTCCGCTAACGGCGAGATAATTAAGGATCTTGCCCGAACTCTTCGAAAACGTATTGTACTGCGCCCGGATGCATCGGTTCTCGCTGATCCTGAGGATGCTTCGGAGGCTATTAATAAGATTGTTCCAGTGGATGCGGGTATTGCTGATATTAAGTATGATTCTGTTTTTAACGAGGTGATTATCGAGGCGGTGAAGCCTGGGCTTGTTATCGGGAAATCAGGGTCTACGCTCAACGAGATCCGTGATAAAGTGGGTTGGACGCCTCGTGTTGTCCGCGCCTCACCGATCAAATCTAAAATCGTTGAAAGCATCCGCACTATTCAGCTTAAAAAAAGCGATGAGAAAAAGGATATCCTGCGCAGAGTTGGAAAAAGGATTCATCGGCCAATGTTTTCGAAGAGCCAGTGGGTGCGCATGAGCGTGCTCGGCGGATTTCGGGAAGTAGGTCGGATGGCGCAGTATATTCAGACGCCTGAAAGCAAGGTTCTCATCGACTGCGGAATCAATGTTGCGGCAAACGACGCTGAGCATAGTTTTCCCTATCTAAATATGCCGGAGTTTCGGCTTCAAGAGCTGGACGCGGTAATTGTTTCACATGCACATCTTGATCACTGCGGCTTTGTGCCCTATCTCTATCACATGGGCTATGACGGCCCGGTCTACTGCACGCCGCCTACAAGGGATCTCATGTATCTCTTGCAGTGGGATTATCTGGATGTTATCGAGCGTGAAGGCAAGAACCTGCCTTATACTCGAAACGACATCAAAAAGGTGGTCTCCCACTCGATTACGCTTGAATACAATGAGATAACCGACATCTCGCCTGACGTGCGCCTCACACTCTACAACGCCGGCCACATCCTGGGTTCGTCAATGGTTCATCTACATATTAAAGAAGGCCTATACAACCTCGCTTATACCGGTGATTTCAAATATGAAAAGTCCCGGCTCTTCGACGCTGCAAACGCGCATTTCCCCCGTCTGGAGACGTTGATTATGGAGAGCACCTACGGCGGGGCAAAGGACATTCAGCAGCCTAGAAGGCAGTCTGAGGATGAGATGATCAAGCAGATCAATGACACGATTCTTCGCGGCGGCAAAGTTCTTGTCCCTGTCTTTGCAGTGGGCAGGGCGCAGGAGCTGCTCGTTGTAATTGAGGAATATGCAAACCAGGGCGTCCTCGAAGAGGTGCCTGTGTATTTGGATGGCATGATATGGGAGGCTACCGGCATTCACACAACCTATCCCAGCTATCTCAACAGATCTCTTCAAAACCAGATATTTCATCAGGGGCGAAATCCCTTCCTAAATGAGATGTTCCATAAGGTGAAGGGACAGGCTGAGCGTCAGGATATAATCGACGGTGAACCATGCGTAATCCTCGCAACATCGGGCATGCTTGCAGGCGGGCCTGTGATGGAGTATCTAAAGGCCTTTGCAGCCGATGAAAAAAACACCCTAGTATTCGTAGGCTATCAGGCTGAGGGCAGTCTTGGACGACGTATCCAGAAGGGCTGGAAAGAGCTGCCTATGAAGGAGAATGGCAAGACCCGAGTTCTCAAGATGAATATGAACACTCACACAGTTGACGGTTTTTCAGGTCATTCGGA
>BDTI01000070.1 GCA_002923215.1 archaeon BMS3Abin16
GGCTTGCGCGGTGGCTGCGCATGAGCGGATATGACACTGTTTATGACATAGAGCTTCAGGACAGGCAGATGATCGGACTCGCGAAAGAAGAAGGACGGATTTTGATCACCCGCGATAAAGATGTTATGCGCAGGGCTGGAACAGCGGGTGTGCAGGCAGCCTATATTTCAAGTCTTGATTTCACCACCCAGCTCAGGCAGATGGAGCGTGAGTTTGGCGTGGTCTTTCAGGGTTCGCCGGTGTTTTCCAGATGCCCAGTGTGCAACGCTGAACTAAAGGTTACATGCAAAAAGGATATAAAAGCCAAGGTTTTAGAAAGTGTAATAGAGCAGTATGACAGGTTCTGGGTGTGCAGTGGGTGTGAAAAAATATATTGGCACGGCGGACACTGGAAGAATGTTCGTGAGACACTGGAGCGTTTGAGAGGAGTGAAAGATGATTGAAGAAGTGTGGGTGGAAAAATACCGTCCGAAGACTATCGGCGACATCGTCGGGCAAGATGATATAACATCACGGCTAAAAACCTATGTGGAGGCTCGTAATCTCCCGAACATGCTTTTTTCAGGTGTTCCGGGTGTGGGTAAGACAACGGCTGCTCTCGCACTTGCGCACGGGCTTTTCGGCGAAGATTGGGAGGCGAATTTTCTTGAGCTGAACGCAAGTGATGAACGCGGGATAGACGTGGTACGCGGAAAGATTAAAGATTTTGCCAGGACCAAGTCTCTTCGCGGCGATTTTAAAATCATCTTTCTCGATGAGGCTGACGCTCTTACAAAGGACGCGCAGAACGCGATGCGCCGCAGCATGGAACGTTATTCCAAGGTGTGCAGATTCATCCTGAGCTGCAATTATTCCTCAAAGATAATCGAGCCCATTCAATCTCGCTGCGCGATCTTCAGGTTTCGCCCGCTCAAAGAAGAAGCGATTAAAAAACGCATCCAATATATCGCCGGGCAGGAAGGGATAAACATAACCGATGACGCGCTAATAAATCTCCTCTCATCTGCCGAGGGTGATCTGCGCCGGGCGATCAACATGCTCCAGTCAGCGGCAGCGATAAATAAGAAAATCGACTCTGAAACACTTTCAAGCGCAACATCTGTTGTGATGCCGGGCCAGGTGCGAAGGCTTATGGAGCTCGCATTGAAAGGCAAATTTCTCGAATCCCGCACCCTTCTGCGTGAGATTACAATGGACTACGGAGTCTCAGGATCAGATCTTATATCACAAATTCATAAGGCAGCTTTCAGACTCCCGATTTCAGAGGAGATGAAGGTGCGTCTTGCAGATGTAATCGGTGAATATGAGTTCAGAATGGTTGAGGGTAGCAATGAAACCATTCAGATGGAGGCGCTTCTGGCGCAGTTCGCACTACTTGAGAAGAAAAACTAGAGTAGAGTGTGTTATCTTCCGCCGAAGAGCCCGCCGATAAAGCGTTTTACAAAAGAGGTTTTTTCAGATTCATGAGGCACATATTTTTCACCGATAAGATCAGCAGCCAGCTTTTTGATCGCTACAGCAGCAGGTGAATTAGGAGACTTGATTACAAGCGGAACACCGGCGGCAGAGGCTTTTCGAACCTCAGAGTCTTCAGGCACAGTGGCAACAACAGTCGCTTCAAGGATGGTTTGAACCTCTTCAATGGTGAGATCAGTTGCATCTGTTCCAGCGCGATTGAGTACAACCCCCATGACATGGGCGCCCAGTTTTTTGGCGACAATCTTAGTTTTAAGTGCGTCTGACATAGATGATATCTCTGGGTTTGCTATGAGCAGAAGCTCTTGTCCCACTGCAAGAGATGTAACCGCGCTTTTACCCAGGCCTGCGGGTGAGTCGAGTATGAGTATCTCTGTTTGATCCATGAGTTCTTCAAGCACGTTTTCAAGCATATCAGGGTCTGCGTCGCGAAGACCTTCGAGCGAAACACCTGCAGGGATGATTTTAACTCCAGCCGGACCCTCATACATGGCGTCGCTTGGCGGCCCCTGACCTGCGAGCACATGGTGTAGCGTTGTTTTCATCCCTTCCAGTCCGAAGAGCAGCTCAAGGTTTGCCATCTCAATATCGGCGTCAAGGATTGTTACGTCTTTTCCTAACTCGGCAAGGGCTACTCCAAGGTTTGCGGAAATCGTTGTCTTTCCAACACCACCTTTACCGGATGCAACAGTTATCGAAAGCGTCATAATCTATTTTCACCTATAGGATTCGGATGCCGTCCTTTGTAAAGCCGAGGCGCAGAATGTCTCTTGTGTGCTCTACTCCACGCATCTTGCGGATCTGTATGCCTGGTTTGAATACAAGTGGGTTTTCAATATTTTGAAGGTACATGAATATCACGCCGTCAACCATGAAGCTTTCAGGCTGTGTGATAAGCTCTGGCGAGAACTCTGCAACAAGTATTGTAAGCACCTCCAGGCTTTTCAGTGTTACGAAAAAGTCGTGGAGAAACTTGCGGTAGAGCTTGGGGTCGTTGAATGCGAATGCGATGGTTGTAATCGGGTCGATTACGATTCTTTTAATATCCTCTTTTAACACAATATTTGTCACAAGGTCGAGTGCTGTACTTGGTCCGTCTGTAAACAAGACCTCGCCGATGTCCAGGAATTTCACCATGCCGGATTTAACAGTTTCAGGGTCGTAGAATGAAAAATTAGACATCATCGCCTGTATCTGGTCGATGGGCTCTGATATGCCTGTGATATAAATCCCGCGCTCACCCTTTGCGGCTGCGTTGAAAAGTGTTTGCAGTCCGAAGGTGGTTTTTCCAGAGCCTGGTTCACCTGCTACGAGAACAACGCTTGGAAAGGGAAATCCCCCGGATAAAATTTCATCAAGTCCTTTGATGCCTGTTGGAACCTGTTTCATCCTAAAATCATCCGCCTATTGAGATTATAAACCTTTTCCCTTCGATCTCCCAGGTTTTCTCGGTTTCAAGAGGGGATTTGTTTAGGGTTATCTTTTTTGAGCGCGTCTCTTTTCCAATATAGTCGAGGCTGCCAGTTATGATGCGCGGAAGGTCCGGGTCGTCGATTTCAATATTTACAGATATAGTTGCTTCCACGTTGAGGTCGAGGTCTTTTCGCATCTGCTGGATTCTGCGCACAAGCTCGCGGCCGTATCCTTCCCTGATGATCTCGTCGGAGCGCTCAGTGTCGAGATAGATCTCCCCAAGCTCGGATTCAAAGCGTGTGTATCTATCTGGATTGGATTGGATCGCGTCGGAAACAGTGTCTATAACCTTCAGCTCCTTTGCGTTGGCCTGCGCAAGCACCAGTTCAAGCATCCCTGTAACAGCAAATCCAAAGCCTGGTTCCGCCGGCTTGTAGATTATCTTTTGAAGGGGCCAGCGCCTTTTGATCCCCGTTTTTTCACGAGCCGATGCAATGGATTCTGAGAACTTCTTCACAACATCCATATCAGCTTCAATCCCAGTGTCGATGCACCCCTCGTCAGGCTGCAACCAGGATTCAAGATGCACGCTTTCCACGCCGGAAAATGGGGTGACAAGGTTGCGATAAATATCCTCGCTCACATGGGGCGTAATAGGCGCCATAACGGTGCAGAGCCCTTTGAGAACCGTCCATAGGGTGTGATAGGCTGCAACCTTTGCCGGGTCGTCTTTTTCAATCCACGTCCTCTGCCGTGTGAGAGGCACATACCACCGGCTCAAATCTTCAAGTATAAAGTCATGCAACGCCCGCGTCGCCCGGTAGAGATGGAGGGATTCAAATGCTTCATTCGCCTCAGTGAGCACCGTGTTAAACCGGGAGAGAAGCCACTTGTCCTCAATTTTCAAATGCTTTTCAATATCACCCACGCCTAGAGGGTTGAAATCGTCAATCGACATATAGGTTGTTGAAAAAACATAGACATTCCAGAATATGTTGAACATGCGCTTTACAATGTCGATTTCCCGCCAGTTGAATTTGAGGTCATCCCATGGCTTATTTGTCCAGAGCACATAGAACCTGAGCACGTCGATTCCGTATTTTTCCACAATCTCTCCAGGCGCAACAACGTTTCCCAGAGACTTGGACATCTTGTTTCCACGCTCATCAAGTGTGAAGCCGTGCATAAGCACCCTTTTGTAGGGTATCTCATCAAATGCGATGAGGCCGCAGCCAAGTAGGGAGTAGAACCAACCTCTGGTCTGGTCATGGCCTTCGGCGATAAGGTCTGCTGGATACCATTTTATCTCATCGTCTCGCGAGGGATAGCCAAGAGACGCCCAGGCTGCAACGCCTGAGTCAAACCACACGTCAAGCACATCTGGCACACGCTTCAGTTTTCCGCCGCATGTGCAGTCAAACACGGCGTCATCGACAAAGGGCTTGTGAAGCTCTTTTACCGTAACTCCCCTGTCTGTAAGCTCTTTTTTCGAGCCCAGCACCTCCCGTGCCCCGCAGCCGCTGCAAATCCAGATGGGCAGGGGAATACCCCAATAGCGCTGCCTGGAAATCGTCCAGTCCCGGGTGTTTTCAATCCAATCCCTAAACCGCGATGAACCAGCCCACTCAGGCACCCACTCCGGCTTTTCAATCTCCCTTAACATCTGATCTTTAAGCTCTGTTATCTTGATAAACCACTGTTTCGTGTTCCGATAGAGAATCGGGCTTTTACACCGCCAGCAATGGCCGTAGCGATGAGAAATCTTCTTCGCCTCAAGTAGCACACCCATGCTTTCAAGGTCTTCAATTATCAGATTGTCATCTTTCTTCGCCCTTTGCCCAGCGTATTTGCCACCTTCAGAGGTGAACCTGCCCTGCTCGTCCACAGGCGAAACAGCTTTTATGCCATAAGGCTTTGCAGCCTCAAAATCTTCAGGACCATGACCGGGCGCGCAGTGCACACAGCCAGTCCCCTCCTCAAGCGTCACGAAATCGGCGAGAATCACCTGATATGAGTTTTTCTGCTCTGGAACCTCAATATTGTCTGTGAGCGGGTTAGTGTAACGCAGCCCTTCAAGCTCACGGCCAGAGAGGGTTTCCAAAACCTCATATTCAAGTCCGAACTGATCCTTTAGAATCGGCGCAAGCTCAGATGCAAGAATAAAAACTCCCTGATCAGTCTTAGCCCGCACATACTCATAGTCCGGGTGAACCATGACTGCCAGGTTTCCGATAAGCGTCCAGGGCGTTGTAGTCCAGATCACAATATATTCATCCTCCCGTCCAGCCACCGGAAACTTCACATAGATTGAAACATCCTTTCGATCCTGATATTCGATCTCAGCTTCCGCTAGAGCGGTCTCACACCGGGGGCACCAGGTCACAACACGGTAGTCGTTTACGAGCAGGTCTTTTTCACTAGCCCGTTTAATCGTCCACCAAGCCGCCTCGATATACTCGTCTTTAAGCGTCAAATAAGGGTTGTCCCAGTCCATCCACACGCCCAGGGCTTTGAACTGCTCGGTCATGAGGTCCACATGCTTAAGCGCCCAGCTCTTACACTCCTCAATGAATTTTTCCACACCCATCTCGGCTATGCCCTGCTTGGATTTGAGCCCGTGTTTTTTCTCAACCATGACCTCGATGGGTAGGCCGTGACAGTCCCAGCCAGGCTGACGCCTGACATTATAACCTTTCATCACAAGGCTGCGCAGAAAGGCGTCTTTCAAAATCTTGTTCCAAGCCGTTCCAAGGTGAATCGAGCCAGAGGCATAAGGCGGACCGTCGAGAAAATAAAACCGCTCCCCACCTTTCATCCGCTTTTTGGTCTCATCGTAAATCTGGTTTTTCTCCCAGAACTCTTCTGTCCTTTCCTCGACCCCTTTGAGATCGAATCTCTTCTCAGCCTGCTCTATCATTCTGGTAAAGGTATAAAAGGGTGTTTTTAAATCTTTTCGTGATGGCGGCTGACATCAGCCCAATAGTAAGTAGGACAGTAAAACTGGGAGGGAGCGGGTTAAATCTCATTAGGTTCAGTCTCTTCGGAGCGACGATTGCGGTTTTATTTATGATACTTTCTTTCGTGGTTGGTGGGGTCTTTATACCTTTTTCAGTTATACTAATCCTCTGGGTTTTTTGCTTTATTTTCATTGGGATGTATCTGGCCCAGAGGTTCCAGGGTGTGCTTGAAGTTCTGCTAAGCAATGTTTTAACAGCGCTATTCATAATCCTCGAAGTTGTTTTGATTTTGACTATTAACAGCTATATCCGAACAGGATCAACCTTTGACGCATTAGGGGGCTTATCGGTATTTCTTCTTTTTGGACCGCCAATTTTAATAATTTCAATCGCCAAGATATAAACTCTATCCCACACCCCCCCATGAATAAAAAAAACATTGCCCGACACATATTAATATCAAATATATCAATATGGAATGTAAAAATTGATTGAGGGAGAAGTGTGGAAATGTTATCAAAAACAGTAAAAATAGCGATATTCGCGGTTTTGGCGGTTCTATTGGTTTTCCTGCTTGGCGGGATATTTAGCTTTGATGTGAGCTTTTTAATAAGTAGCTGGCAGACATATGTAGTTATTTTCCTCTACCTATTTTGGAGGCTTGTGAAAGCTGTGGAAGAGAACCGCGGGGAATGACAAAGTCCAGGATAAAAAAAGACCTTAAACTAAAACGTGCCACAAGGTATAATAAAATATTAATTAGATGATTTTATGCAGAAAACCGAGGACGCCCTACACCTACTGGCTGCATCGGCGCGCAGGACAATGTCTGTTCGCGAGGTGGTTGAGATAATCGAGCTTGTCACCAAAAACCCGCAGACAATTAAAGCAATTCTTGAAGCTGCAACAAAACAGAGGATAATAAGACGCGTTGAAACAACAGTTACAATCCTTGATGGCGCCGCCGCCTTTCCTAAACCGAAGATAACACGGGTGGACTGCGACTCATCCTGCAGGAGATGCGGAGTGCGGATCAAACACTGCCACTACATCGAGTTTGACGACCATAGACTCGGACCCTACGGCAGCGAGTGTGTAAATAAGATCTTATGAGCCCAGCTTGAATGCATAGAGCCTGCGGCCATAGGATGCGAAAAACAATCTGTCACCCAGGACAGCCGGCGATGAATAAATAGTGTCATCCAACACCTGGCTCCAGAGCAGACTTCCATCAGACAATGCCACACCATAGGCAGCACTTCCAGATCCGAAATAGACGACACCTCTGTGCACGAGGGGTGATGTAAAAACCATCTCATCTGCTTGAAAGCTCCAGACACGCTCTCCACCCCGTTTATCAACAGCATAAATGCTGCCGTCATCAGAGCCGAAAATCACGAGGCTCCCGCTTACAACCGCCGAGGACTGCACATAACTACCGGCTTCAAACTTCCAGAGCACATCGCCTGC
>BDTI01000071.1 GCA_002923215.1 archaeon BMS3Abin16
GGGATGAAATATTCGGTGCTGTCCATTAGCTCAATCACTAGCTTGCCCTTTTTGATGTCGAACATCCATATCCGGCGGGGATCAATATCGAGCTGCAGCTCCTTATGGATCATCTCAGAAATCAGGATATGACGGAATATCTCCCAGCAGAAAAGCCCGATTCTCAGCTTGATCTTCTTTTTGTAAAGCCCTAGTTTGCTGCGGTCGATCATCTCCAGCGCCTGCATCACACAGGGCACGCCTACAACAGCGATGCTTTCAATCGACTCGTCGAGAACCGCCTCACGAAGCTTGGACAATACAGGTGCCCAGATATATTTGACACGGGCGCTTTTCTTCACATCACTAAAGTCCCTGGCGATCATAGGCCGGGTGTTCATGAAAAGATCCGATGTAACCACAAAGACCGCGTCAACTATGCCCTCGTCTAAAATGTGCTTTAGAACTGATGTGACCACGCCGAAGCCCTGAGCCCGCTTGATAATCTGAAAATCCGATGACCGCGCGAAATACCTCTCCCGATAAGGGCCGATTGACCCCGGGTTTTCCGGCGCCCGACTAACGGCAATGGCCACGTCACGCTCGGTTCGAGGGCACACCGAGTAGCAGATTCCGCACTTCGAGCAGAGACCGTCAAAAACCGGGTTGTCATCACCTCTGAAATGAAGTGATTTAAGCGGGCACGAGCCCACGCAAGCCCCGCATCCGCTGCACATGTCCCGATCCCACACCTCCCTCTTAAGATCACTATAATCAGTCACAGACACCTGCCTCCTCAATCTTTTTCTTAGCAGCCTTATTTCGCAGAAAAGGCCGAACCATAGCCGGGCAGACCCTGTCGCAATCACCCTGAAGAGTGCACCGGTCTAGAAGCTCCTTAACCTGCATATCCTTTTCAGGCCGAAACCCCCGCCTGGCAATCCGGGCGACAGCCGCAACCAGGGCCTTGAGCTCCATCCCGTCAAGCTCTTTGTAAGCATTCAAACTGCAATATCTAAAACATGCCCCGCAGTAAATGCAGTTTTCAAGTCCCACATCATCAACCCCTGTCACCATAACACCTACTCTAAAGGAAGATTTCGTTCTTTTCACATATAGACTTTGCCCAGCGCCTTGTGTTTCAGCCTTCTCTGTGCTTTTTAGCAAGGTTTATATAACCACTGAAAACGCCCTGATTTTGAGGTGTGAAGTAGGATGAAGAAATCAAAGATTCTCCTTGTTGATGACGAGCCGGATATAATCTATCTTGTGAGAAGATTTCTGGAGCGAGAGGGGTACAATGTGGTTGAGGCCTATGGCGGTCGGGAGGCGCTTCGAAAAACAGTGCAGGAACAGCCTGATCTCATCCTGCTCGACGTGATGATGCCGGATCTTGACGGCTGGGATGTTTCACGTACACTTAAAACAGATGATGGAACACAGCACATCCCGATTGTAATGCTAACGGTGCGGGCGAGCTTTGACTCACAGCAGAAAAGCTTTGAATACGCCTATGCCGACGCCCATCTGGCCAAGCCTGCCAGCGGAAAAGAAATTGTTAGCGCCGTTGACTCTGCTCTGAAAAATACTGGTAGAGACATTGAAGTTGCGCAACTGGCAGCATAAACACACAAATCTCAAGACATAGGGGAAAACCGGTTATCTGGCCATTATCCTTATTGCCGACAGAAAATCTTGGAGCCTGCTATCTTCAATAGTGTAATATCTCTTCCGACCTTCTCTTCTCTCCCTTGTAAGATTCATGTCTTTAAAGGCACGCATATAATGGGAGATCAGCGTCTGCTCCACACCGAGGATACGGTTCAGATCGTTTATGCAAAGCTCTTCTTTCGAAAGAAGAAAGGCCATCTTCAGCCGTGTTGGATTTGAAAGTAGAGAAATAAGTTTTAACGCCCCTTCCAGGTCTTTTTCGTTTTCCGTAAGCAGGTCTTTTACTCCTGACGATATGATGTCGCTGTAAAGATTTTCAGACATAGTATTATTGTATCCTGCTAGAGTAATAAAAAGTTTTCGCAAAAAAAGACTGAATTCCACGCCTACTTGTTGAGTGGTGCGCCGAGGAGTCGTTCAATCTGCGCAACGGTTACAACAAAGATGAGCAGAGCCGTTGCAGTTACAACGTGAGAGATGTTTTGCAGCTGATGAAACATGATATATACCTGGGCCTTATGTGCAAAATCCCCGTATCTGCCGGCGAGTATACTTATTGTGAGAACCGAAACACCGAGTAGCATAACCCGAAGAGATGTTAGTGCCAGGGTGGACTCGGAAATGATCTTCGAGCGCTCTAAAAGCACTCCTGCAAGTATCAGCGTGGGCAGGGCGGTAACTAGAACAAAGGGAACCTCAATTTCCACGTCCCAGGTGGAGCTTGAAAAACTTGCGAGAACCGAGATAATGAAAAGCATCAAAATAAATACTGCAACTGTTTTTTTCCAGGAGCCCTGAGCTTTTTTTGCGCCTTTACCGTTGAAGGTTTCATCGAGGCTGGTCAGATAGAAGCCAAGCGCCAGTGGAGCGGAGATTAAGTGGAGATAATGGAAAAAACTCCCAACCGTAGGATCAGAAGAAATATGTTCAAGCGCTTCACCCAAACCGATAAGGCTCGTGTAGAAAATTCCGTTTAA
>BDTI01000072.1 GCA_002923215.1 archaeon BMS3Abin16
TCTAGAGCAAAATCGCTCTGACATTATTGTTAATAAATGGAATCAAGAGTTTATGGTATTCCCTGACCCTGACACGCCCACAGGGTTTCTTGCCGCACCATGGATTGTTAAAGACGCAACAATGGTTGAGGCTACACCCGGTGTATTTGCAAATCTCAGTCATCGCGGCGGAGACTTTTATTGGAATAAGTTCAAGTTAGAAAATCAGTCAACTACAACCACCACTCTGCTTGAGCCTGAAGCTGAAGAAGTGAAGGAACTCAATCCGCCTGCATGGGATGCGTGGTTTTCCTCGTCAGGTCTATTCGGTCTGAAACAAACGAATTTTGCTTCAATAAAAACAGATTTCCTCCCAATACCTGAGATTAATAAAACAGAGGTAGTTGAAGCGGATGAAGTCGTTGTTACTGAAGAGAAGAGTGTCTTTATCCCTGTTTGGCTAATAGATATGGAGTTCCATCAATCTAATAGTGTGGGAACCACCTCTGGAGCTGCAATACGGTATGTATATGAGTGGAGCCGTGGGAAAGATATTGAGGGGGTGGATGTTACCTCACAGGCAAAGCCTTATGTCACACTCACAGAAAGATATGGTGAGACTCCGCCTACCAGTGTACCCATTACTGATGAGTCGGTTTCAACTACGCCTGAGCTGGATCTTACAATTGTGCCTGAATGGTACACGTGGTTCAATTAAAAGCGGTTCTGGGTTTTACAGGCTTTTTGTGAAGTCTTCGATTCTGTTGAGCGCGGTTTTCAGGTCTTCCATGGATGTTGCGTAGGAGCATCTGATGTGTCCTTCGCCGCATTCTCCGAAGGCTGTGCCCGGGACGACGGCTACTTTTTTGCTCTTTAATAGTTGTGTTGAGAATTCTTCTGAGCTTAGGCCTGTGGATTTTATGCTTGGAAATGCGTAGAACGCGCCTTTTGGTGTGAAGCATGTGAGGCCGATTTCGTTGAGTCTTTTTACGATTACTCTGCGTCTGCGGTTGTATTCCCGTGTCATGGTGGCGACTTCTCGCTCGCCATTTCGCAGCGCTTCGATTGCGGACATCTGACCTGTGATGGGTGCGCAGAGCATTGTGTACTGGTGGACCTTCATCATGGCGTCGGTTATGTCTTCAGGTGCGAGGCTGAATGCGATTCTGAACCCGGTCATGGCGTAGGCCTTTGAGAACCCGTCGAGAATGACTGTTCTATCCCGCATGCCCTCCAGTGATGAGAAGGGTGTGTGTCTTCCTTCATAGGTGAGTCTGCCGTATACCTCATCTGAGATCACTGTGAGATCGTGCTCAACTGCGATGTCTGCGATTTCTTCGAGCTCTTTTCTCGTCATAGTTGCGCCTGTGGGGTTGTTTGGATAGTTGATGACCAGGGCTTTTGATTTTTCTGTGACTGCGGCCCTCAGGTTTTCAGCGCGGACTTTGAACTCGTCCTCGGCATTTGTGGTCACTACAACCGGCTTTCCTCCTGCAAAGACTGTGCAGGGCTTGTAGGAGACATAGCTCGGCTCTGGAATCAGCACCTCGTCGCCAGGGTTTACAAGCGCCCGTATCGCCAGGTCGTATCCCTCGCTTACACCTGTTGTTATGAGTATCTCGGATTCAGGGTTGTAGTCGAGGTTGTGCCACTGGTTGTAGAACTTTGAAATCTCCTCTCGAAGCTCAAGCAGGCCGTAATTTGAGGTGTACATTGTATATCCCTTTTCAAGGGAATAGATGCAGGCCTCGCGGATGTGCCAGGGTGCCACAAAGTCGGGTTCGCCCACGCCAAGTGATATGACCTCTGGCATGCCGAGTACCATTTCAAAGAATTTTCGTATGCCTGAAGGTGGCACAGACCTTGCTGCAGTGGATATTCTGTCTTTCATCGTCACTGTTTACGGCGAAACCTGGAGTCGTTTGTTCTTTTCTTTCTCGTGAAACACTACGCCGTGCTCCTTGTATTTTTTCAGGAGAAAATGTGTTACCGTGCCTGTAACACGGTCCAGTGTTGCAAGCTTTTCAGAGACAAACTTTGCCACTTCTTTGAGGTCTTTTCCCTCTACAACTACGAGCACGTCATATGTGCCGGACAATAGATAGGCTGTGACAACCTCTGGGAAGTTTATTATCCGTTCTCCCACCGCGTCGTATCCTATGCCCCTCTGCGGCTCAACCTTAACCTCGATTAATGCCTGTACAACTGAATCCGCCTTTTCCTTGTTGACTATAGTTGTATATTTTAGAATGGTATGGTTATCTTCAAAAGCTTTAATCGCTGATTTAACTTCAGCTATTGTTTTACCCACCATCCCAGCGATCTCTTCTGGAGACGTCCTCGCGTCGTTTACCAGGATTTCAAGTATCTCATCCATAGGTACTCACCAACCCTAAATGCAGCGCGGCGCGTTCATAAATCTTTCTCCTTTGCAAGAGGCAATTTAATATAGAATGTAGAGCCTTCACCCTCGTTATCAGCCACCCAAACCTGGCCGTTTTGACCTTCAATATGTGCTTTTACAAGCGCGAGACCGATCCCGGTTCCGCCGAAGCGCCGTGTGGTTGAGGGATCAACCTGATAGAATGGTTCGAAGACCCTGGCCCTGTATTTCTCAGGGATGCCAAGGCCTGTGTCACTAATGGCCAAATGTATGAAATCCCCTTCTATACTCGTGGATATCTTGATTCGCCCGCCTCTATGGTTGAATTTAACGGCGTTATCAAGGATGTTTGACACTGCTCGATAGACTGCTTTTGAATCTGCCAATACATTTGAAAATGCATCTATCGGCGTGAAAACAATCTTAATATCTCTCTGGGCTGCCATGAATTTAACCTCTTTTATTGCATCACGAACCACGGTGTCAATATCAATGGCCCTCTGCGACGCAACATAACTGCCCTTATATATCGATGAAATCTCTACAAGGTTTTCAACAAGATCATTCAGCCTGGCAAGCGCGTTTTCACACATTGAGAAAAAACGCTCCCTCTCATCCGGTGTCGGTTTATCACGAATAAGCTCGATTGCAGATTTAGCAATTGTAATAGGTGTTCGAAGCTCATGTGAGATGTTTGAGATGATATATGTTTTCAATCGGTCCATGTCCTTAAGGTCGTCGTAGGCCTGAGCCAGATCCTTTTTAGATTCTGATAGGTCATCAAGCATTTTTGCAAGAGCGTCCTTGGCATGGGTGAGTTCCTTTGTGCGCTCTTCAACCATCTGCTCAAGGTCATAGGAATACTCTCTTATCTTCTTTTCAAGCTCAACCCTTCGTGTAATGTCAGTGATTATTGCGAAGCTGCCTGCAAAACTGCCTTTATCGTCATAGAGTGGTGAGGCTGAAACCATGGTGGAAAGCCTTCCCCCGTCCTTTTGCATAAACACTACCTCATAGGTGGTGGACATGCCTCGGCGACGCTTTTCAAGATGGTCTTTTAAAGTAGCCTGAGACGGGCTGTCAACAAAGTCCATCACCTTCTTTCCGAGCATTTCCTCCTCGCTGTAACCAAGCATCTCAGAAACCCTCTGATTGATCTGTGTGGTAACGTGTTTTTCATCAATCATCCAGAAGCCGTCGTTCATCGTGTCAATAAGATTTTTATATCTTTTTTCAGACCTTTCAACTATCTCTTTTGTCGCCCTGGTGATCTGCAGATCAGTTGTGTTTTTCCTGAGGACAACCGCTGTTTCAGCAAGCACCAGCCCCATTGCAGCCATGAGCGGAAGCTTACTCAGCGCTGATTCATCTAAAAAGTATTCAAGGAAAAAAGCGGATTCAAAGAATAAAAAAGAGACTAAAAAGACGAGGGCCACACTAAACATCTTCTCATAGATCTCTCGGTCTGTAATCCCCTTTGCAAGAGGGATGAAATGGATGATCTCCACGATCGCTGCGAAACTGAATGCGACTACAAAGAAAAAGAGCAGACCCTCAATGTTCATCCTGCAGTCCTCCTTATCCGAAGGGCCAGCCAAATTGCGCATATAAGACCTATGTTTAAAACAAAAAAGGCAACTGTTACAAGCATGTTTCGTAGGTCTTCATAGGTGCTGCTTGCCTGGCCTGCGAGAAGACATGCAAGGGCAACGGTTTCAAAGACAAAAAACAAAACAAGGGGTGTGAAGAGCAGAAACAAAACCAGCCAAAAGAGGCCGATATTTTTCTTCAAACCCATTCGCCCCTTGTCTGACTTTAATGCTTCAAGACTGTGGATTACAAAACCTAAAAGCCCAAGTGTGAGAATAAAGGATAAACCTATCTCAAATCTCAGCAGACCAAAGTAAGCAAAGTCCCCGCCAAAGGTCATAGAGAAAAAATGCAACATAATACTTGATAAGCCTTGTCATGTCCTCAACTTCAAAAAAAGCTCGCTGGGGCAGATTTCCGGCTAGACTGTGGTGAGAGACTCATCCACAGTTATATTTTTAAAACAAGACGGCTTTGCTCTGAGCCCCTACTAGTGTGCCTTCAAAAACAGGGGCATCGCTAACTTTTCAGATTCAACATAAGAGTCTAAAAAGCCTTTTGGAATCTTTCGTTTCATGTAGACTTCTTTAGCCTCTTCAGGGAAAACAGAATGTTCATCTCGATATAATTGTTCACCGTCAAAATGACAACTTACACTGATCTTTTTCTTATCAGCCATCTTATAGCCATGGAAGACACCGAACTTGCTGTAGAGCCTCATACCCTTCGTCTCCTCAGAGAGGAGCATAATACTCTGCTTTCTTAGTGTAGGAGGCTTGAACTGATACTTCAAAGTCTCAAATAAGCCTGCTCTCTTGGACTTAGCTAAATCAACCCATGCATAACAGGCTCGATAACCGGTTGCCTTAGCCCATTGTATGGAGGAATCTTCTGAGGAATAAACTTTGAGAGCACAATAGCATGAACGTGAAAGTTGAAACCTGCTTCTTTGACAACATAGTATTCATCCTTGGAGCCGGAGAAAGCTTAGAAGAAAAAGCCGCTGAAAAAATCAAAACAGAAGTAGAGAAAAAACTAGCCTCATACCAGGATCAGGAAACTATAATATTAGAACTCTTCTCGTTTACTGAAGTTCTAAAAGGACTTTTCGAATTAATTGAGAAACACAAAAATGGAAGTGTAACTTTTTACATCAACATCTCATCAAGCACAAAAGTCGTTAGCCAAGCCGCATACATGGCCGCCGCGTTATCAGATGCCAACATCAGACTCTATTACATTAAAGCTGAAGAGTACCTTTCCACTCAACTGCTAAAATTTCTCCAAAATAAAGAAGATTCAGACATCAAACAATTCATAAAAGGATTAACGGAAAAAGAAGCTGTCTACTTGAGCAAAGGAGCTACAAAAATTGTTGAGATTCCTGTTCTTAAAATGAAACGACCATCCAAAAGCGATTTTGAAATTCTGGAGATTCTTAAAGCAGAGGGCGGAGAGATATCTTCAACCGCAAAACTTATTCGAATCATGAAAAAGCTTGGATCAAAAGAATCGATTCAGATTACAGATAGAAACAGATATAGCAAGAGATTAAAATATCTCATAAACCAAGGTTTTGTTACTCAAGACCCGCAAGGCGTGTCAAAAAAACTTAGCCTCACTGACTCTGGTGCAGCGATTGCCAAAATAGGTGACATATTAAAATAATGTTTTTTTCTAAAATCGCCTAGATATCACTCTCTACCATTCCCCTCTTTTTATTTGTTTTATTCTGGAGGCGAAGCGGACATATCGAAAAGAAAATATTTGAACCCTACACAACTCTTTGAGATGGAAATCTTCATTGGGAAAAGATAAAATACTCTGACAAAATAGATATGTAGTGGAAGGAGAACAGATGACACAGGAAAGGTTTTTAGTATACAATCTACACTAAGAAATGTGTTGAATATGAGGACCAAAGACGAAATCCTTGAAACACTGTCAAAAGAGCTTCCCAAGCTGAAGCAGAGGTTTAATGTGAAGACTATTGGTTTGTTCGGATCCTATGCACGAGGTGAGCAGCAAGCTGGAAGCGACATGGACCTCCTTGTTGATTTTGAAGGACCCATTGGCTTCTTCAAGTTCCTGGAGCTTGAAGACTATCTGAGCGAAAGTCTTGGAGTGAAGGTAGAGCTTGTAACACCCGACGCCCTCAAACCACTCATAAAACCCAACATAATGAGAGACGTTGTTTATGTCTGAAAAGAGGACACCTGAGATCTTCCTGACAGACATACTCGAAGCCATTGACAGCATCAAGAATTACACTCAGGATATGGAGGAGGATGAATTTCAAGGTGACAAAAAGACAAGAGATGCAGTTATCCGGAATCTTGAGATTATTGGAGAAGCCACCAAAAACCTTCCAACAGAGATTAAAGAGAAAAATCCAGACGTCAACTGGAGGGTGATCTCAGGTATGAGAGACAAACTCATCCACCAATACTTTGGTGTCAGCCAAAAAATCGTCTGGGAAACCATAAAAAGCGATCTACCTGTCTTCGAAAAACAAATAAAGAAAATCCATAAAGAATAAACACAGTTCACATAGAGAACAGACAAATTTTTCCTAAAACCATTATAACCAACTCTATCCTTCACCCCTCACTTATTCATTTTATTTCTGGAGGCGAAGCGGACATACAGAAAAGAAAATATTTGAATCAAGCATCCAGCTCAGCACTATAGCTTCGCTACTCTATTTTAATAAACTCATTCCAGAACGGTTGTCACCACTGTGTCCTCATGGCGCATGCCGGCCTTCCTTGTTTTTTGTCTGTTTGTGCCTGCAAGAATTATGACTTGCTGTTTATGTGAATACCTTCCCGTGTATACATTGTATTTTATGAAAATCAGCGGTGTATTTACATATTGATTGGGACACAGTATTAAATAGAACAATAAATAACAAAGGTTAGTATATACTTTTGTAACATCATCCTCTATTTACCCTCACATAATAACTTCTTAACTGCCTAGACGATGTAATACTAATCAGAAGTACTATCAAACGAAGTCTTTTTAAAATAAGAGGGTGAATGTGTAGAAGCAGATAATGGGAGAAAACGAACGTGGCAAAGGTTAAGATTACAGACTTGACATTGAGAGACGCGCATCAATCGC
This sequence comes from archaeon BMS3Abin16, assembly GCA_002923215.1. GTDB lineage: Archaea > Hydrothermarchaeota > Hydrothermarchaeia > Hydrothermarchaeales > SZUA-236 > SZUA-236. Next base: position 7,079 of record BDTI01000072.1, read on the forward strand.
TTCTGGCGACTCGGATGCGTACTCGTGATATGCTGCCGATTTTGGAGCAGCTTGATTCAGTTGGTTTTTATTCGCTTGAGGTTTGGGGCGGCGCAACATTTGACTCATGCATCCGGTATTTGAATGAAGACCCCTGGGAGCGGATCCGCTCGATTAAGCGCGGTCTGGAAAACACGCCGACCCAGATGCTGCTGCGGGGGCAGAACCTGGTGGGCTACAAACATTATCCTGATGATATTGTTGAGAAATTCGTGGTCCTCGCAGCGAAAAACGGTGTTGACATATTCAGGATATTTGACGCTATGAATGACCTTCGCAACATGGAGCTATCCATCCGTGTTGCCAAGCGTGAAGGAGCGCATGTGCAGGGCGCGATTAGCTATACCACGAGTCCTGTGCACACACTTGACACCTTTGCTGAAATGGCAGTTAAACTTGAGGAATTGGAATGCGACTCTATCTGCATCAAGGACATGGCAGGTATCATCACTCCAAAGGATGCCTATGATCTGATTAAGCGGCTGAAAAAAACTGTGTCCATCCCGATTGATCTGCACAGTCACTGCACCTCTGGAATGGCGCTTATGAGCTATCAGGCTGCGTGCGATGCAGGTGTGGACATACTTGACTGTGTGTTTTCACCTCTCTCGCAGGGCACGTCTTTCCCGCCGGTTGAAAGCGTGGTTGCCGCGCTCAGAGGCACGGGCTGCGACACGGGCCTTGACCTGGAGGCGCTCACAGAGATCACCCCTTATTTCACTGAGATACGAAAAAAATACGCCTCACTTCTGAACCCTGTTTCTGAGCGTGTGGATGTGAATGTACTGCGCTATCAGATACCTGGCGGTATGCTTTCAAACCTTATGTCTCAGCTTAAAGAGCAGGGTGCGCTTGACAAGTTCGAAGAAGTTTTGAAGGAGACGCCGAAGGTTCGAAAGGACATGGGCTATCCGCCGCTAGTTACACCGACAAGCCAGGTTGTGGGGACTCAGGCTGTTATGAACGTTCTCACAGGTGAGCGCTACAAGGTAATTCCAAATGAGGTTAAAGAATATGTGAAGGGAATGTATGGCCGCATCCCCGGCGAAATCGATGAGGATTTGAAAAAGAAGATTCTCGGCGATGACGAGCCTATCACCGTGCGCCCGGCGGACCTGCTTGAACCACAGCTTACATTCTTTGCAAAAGAGGCTGAAACCATGGGGCTAATGAAAAGCGAAGAAGACCTTCTCACATACGCGATTTTTCCGGCAATCGCCGTTAAGTTTCTGCGCGGCGAAATTGAGGAGGAAAAGCTTGAGGCAAAACCAGAGCCCAGCGCTCTATCGGATTCCGCGGTTCCAACTGAGTTTCTCGTGGAAATCGACGGCGATGAGTTTGAGGTAAAAGTTGTTCCAACAGGCTTTGTTGAGCTTGGAGGTGAGCATAAGAAGAAGCGGCCCCGTGCAGGTGTAGAGGGAGCGATTGCATCAAGTATGCAGGGTATCATTCTTAAAATCAGTGTGCGCGAGGGTGATGAGCTCAGTGAAGGTGATGTTGTGGCTGTGATCGAGGCTATGAAGATGGAGAACGAGATTGTGGCGCCCTATTCCGGGACGGTGGAGGAGATCTTTGTCTCAGAAGGTGACACTGTGAGTGCAGGCGATATAATTATGATCGTCAAATAAATGGGGGTGAGATTTATATGGATATGGATTTTCGTGGGCGAGACATCATCTCCATCCGGGATTTTAATAGGGATGAGATAGAGTATATACTTGATAAGGCGTTGGAGATGGCGGGGGAAGGGGCTCCACTAATGGCTGGCAGGATTTTGGGTCTGCTTTTTTTCGAGCCCAGCACACGGACACGTTTGTCCTTTGAAGTGGCTATGAAACGTCTTGGCGGCGATGTTGTGGGTTTTTCTGATTCCCATCTAACTTCTATTACAAAGGGTGAAAGTCTCAGCGACACGATTAAAACAGTTGAAACATACACTGATATTATCGTGGTCCGCCACTCAAGGGAGGGTGCGGCGCGTCTCGCGGCCGAGGCATCAAGTAAACCTGTGATAAACGCGGGTGACGGTCCGAATCAACATCCCACACAGACACTTCTCGACCTCTACACGATCCGAAAAGAACTTGGCAGACTTGATGTGAAAGTCACGCTTATGGGTGATCTCAAATATGGGCGCACCGTGCACTCACTTGCATATGCTCTTGCCCTGTTTGACGCTGAAATTGATCTAGTATCTCCGCCCGGTCTTGAGATGCCTGAGGAAGTGATAACTGATCTTAAGGCTATGGGCGCTCGGATAAATGTTTCAAACAAGCTGGATATTTCACGGGCGCAGGTGCTCTATGTAACACGGATCCAGAAGGAGCGGTTTCCTGACTCAGAGGAGTATGCCAAGGTGCGGGGCGCCTATAAGCTTACGATGGAGTCGCTCCATGAGGCGCGTGAAGATCTTATCATCCTTCATCCGCTGCCAAGGGTGCAGGAGATTGCGAGCGAAATCGATGGAACAAAACACGCCAAGTACTTTGATCAGGTGGCAAACGGCGTGCCTGTGCGAATGGCGGTTCTAGCCCTTGTTACTGGAGTGGTTGATTAAAAGTGGGGGGTGATGATTCAATGTCCAGACAGATCAAGGTTGAACGGATTAAAGAGGGAACAGTAATCGACCATATTTCATGTGGTCAGGCACTTAATGTGATGCGTATACTTGGGATTACAAAGGAATATCCCTCTACAGCGGTAACAGTGGCGATGAATGTTTCATCTCCCAAATCTGGCAGAAAAGATATTGTGAAGATCGAGGGACGGGAACTTAAAGGAGATGAGGTGGATAAGATATCGCTTATCTCGCCCCACGCGACGATTAACATTATCCGCAATAGTGGTGTTGTGGAGAAGCGAAATGTCAGCCTGCCAGTAACCCTTGAAGGCGTGGTAACCTGCGCTAATCCAAACTGCATCACCCGCTTTGAAGATACAGTCTCCAAATTCAAAGTTGAGCGCAGAGACCCTATCAGGTTAAGATGTCTTTTCTGCGAAAGAGTTATGGAGCAAAAGGCTGTTATAAACCAGTTCTGAGGGATATTATTGTGTTAAAAAAACTGCTACTCTCCCTGCTCATTGTAAGCCTTTTTATCAGCTCCGCACATGCGCAGGAGATCGTGGCGTACCGGGCTAATGCAGAGGTGGATGGTATGCTGCTAAAGGAGAGTGTAACAATCACTGTTTTCAACAATCATGAACTCGGTCTCGCACGGTTCACCTATCCCTTTTCCGGGCAGGTGGAAAATCTGAAGACCTTTGACGACAAAGGAGGTCTTGAGTCCAGTGTTGAGCTGAGGGGAGGGAGCAATTATGTTACAACCCTGTTTCGCACACCCCTGACCGTTGAGGAGCAGGCCGATGTGCTCTACGAGTTTTCTGATCCATTGGCAGTCACATTTTTCAACGGAACCTACATCCTTTCAACATCATTCCCTCTTCTCGCTAATGTTAAGATCTTTGATCTGACTCTTCGGCTGCCTGAGGGAACCGGGCTCAACGACCCGGATGTGGATGTTGTGCCTGCTCCTTCTGAGATAACCTCTGACGGCAGGGCCATTATTCTCAAGTGGACTGAGAGCAATCCCCGCGACTTTAGGATTTTTGTGAGATATGCGCCTCTGCCGCCGCCGGTGGAGTCAACAACTACCTCGACCACATCCACCACGCTCCCACAGATAACAACAGCCCCGCCTGCTGATAACAACCCACTCTACAGTGAGGGACTGCTCCTTTTTCTCTCAATCTTAATGCTCCTCACTTTTGCGGTTCTGCTTTCTATGAAGCTTCGGGCGCGCACATCGATTCAAGACAAGATTGAGATTCTTAAAGAAGATGAGCAGAGGATCCTAACGCTTGTCGCCGAGGAGGATGGGATCGAGCAGCGTGAGATCCAGCGCAGAACCGATTATTCTAAGACCAAGGTTTCAAAGATACTCTCTGAGCTTGAGAAACGCGGCGCTATTCGAAAAGAGTCTATGGGCAAAAAGAACAAGATTTATCTAACACAGAAGCTGAAAGAGTAAGATATGAAGCTGATGGTTGGAGCATTAATTCTGTTGGTTCTATTTTCCGCCGCTCCGGTGGCAGGGCAAGACCTGTCATTTGACACAACCATCCGTCTCACCCCGGACTTTGCACATGAGATTGTGGGGATCCAGCTGAATAACACCGGCCGCTTTCCACTCGAGGACTTTTCATACGAGCTTCCGGGTGACGCGCGAAACGTTGAGGTATATGACGGGTCAGGCAACCTTTCCTATGATATTTTAACTGGTGAAGGCTTTGTTGTTTCTGCCAGGTTCAGAAACCCGGTTCAACCTGGAAGCAGCGCCTCTGTATATGTTGAGTTTGACACTGATGAATTTCTCTCAACAATCGAGGGTGAACATGTGTTTTCAGCGCTTTTTTCTCCTCCGCCTGGAAGCAGGCGGCTATCGCTCACGGTTGTTCTCCCCCGGGGTATGGGGCTGATAAATCCTATTGCATCCGGCGCTCGAACAGACATTGCCCCTCTTCCAACGCAGACGATTTCAGATGGGTTGAAGACAAGTTTTGTCTGGACGCGTGAGCCTGCTGAGGAGCTTGCAGTTTTCATACGATACGTGGTTTTGACTCAGCCCACGGTTTCGGCTACGATCCCCCTACAAACACATGTTACAGCGGTTTCAGCTCCAGATTCGCGGGGTGTCGGTCTGTTTCTGCCACTTGTGGCTGCGGCACTCCTTCTTCTGCTGTTCTACAGATTTTATTTTCGTCGGCAGGATGGCGGCGGAGGG
>BDTI01000073.1 GCA_002923215.1 archaeon BMS3Abin16
TTCCGATCTTAAAGCAGATAATCAAATGAAGGATATGCTTCGTGAACGAAATATTGATAGCGATTTCGTTAAATCATGGATGAGAAGTTACGCATTATTTCAGGGGATCGAATCTGGCGATAGGGACATTGTTATTGAAAAATATGCTTCGGTAGTCTTTGATATAACTGATCAATCAAATATCCCGGACAGAGAACAGGTCAGAATAATGTTTCACGATCTTCTATCTGCACTTTACGGATCGGTTCCTCGAAAATGGCTTTCGGCAACTTCAAAATTGCTCTGGTGCTCATTTCCTGATCAAATTGTAATCTATGATGCATTTGTTGAAAGGGCACTAGTAGTTTTACAGTGTATTGAACCATCATTAGCGAATTCTCCGAGAATAGGTGTCAGTCCAAGCATTAAGTCAGAATCAGATCTCGGGAAGGTCGTGAAATTTTATATGAACTATCAGGATATGGTTAAAACTATTTTTTCAGAGAATCAGGAGCAATTGACCGGTCTTCGCGAAACACATCGCGAAAAATATCCGCATGATATACGAATAGTAGATAAACTACTTTGGATGATCGGCAATCCGAATCAACATTTTCATTAATTATGTAAAATGTCCAGTTTTACGGACAGTAAAAATCACCTCTATTCAGCCCTATGGGCGAATAGAGTGGAGATAGCACGCTAGGAGGAGAAACCTCCTGCGTAAATCCCTTCCTCTGCATCTTTTTCTTTGTGCAAAGAAAAACACGCCTGAAAAAGAAACCCGCATTTCCACATTCTGTGAAAATGCTCCAATGAGAGTTGGATTATTATAAATTCAATCGAACGTTCCTGTTCGATTGGGTGTGAATATCCCTTTTTCGACCACAGTTTTGCGTCAGTTTAGTGACCGCGTAAACTGGCGGAAAAAGGTGGAATGGACAAAAGATTTTATAGTGTGTTAGTGTCATTTACTGTGTTGTTATGGATTTTACCTGGATTGTTTTGATTTCAGCCCTTGTAACAGCAGGGGTTATTTATGGGATATACTTTTTTACCCGGCCCCAGCAGGTTCGCATGCAGCCTAAAAAGAGGCAAATAGACGGGGATAATTTCGATCTTGAAGAGGATTTTTTCGGAGATGTCGAAGCAGGTTTTGAGGATGGTGTTTCCCTTTCTGTCGAAGTTGTAACTGCTGGTGTGTATCCTGATTGCTTTGGTTCTGTGGATAAAATTGATTGTAACGAGGATGGCTGTAGTGTTTTTGAAGAGTGCAGATCCACGGTTAAGGTTCTTAAAGGGTTTTAGGTTATATTATGGCGGCGCGTGATTCTGGCAGCAGAGGTTTTGACCTTGTTTTTATCGCGGTTCTCAGCGGTATTGTTGCAGGTCTTTTTGTCTTTGGCGCGGGTTTCATCTATTTAAATCACATCTCTTTTTTTATGCCTGCTCAGAGCCGGACCACGGTTTTTTTGAATGAATCGCTTAATCAAGATGTGATTGTTACATCTGTTTTCGCGGATCTTAAGGATTCTGTTGTGCATATCACTACAAAGGGGTTGGAGAATAATAGTTTTGAGGGGCCGGTTCCAACTCGTGGTCAGGGTTCAGGTGTGATTATCCGTAGTGACGGGTATATTGTAACGAATGCCCATGTTGTGAGCGGGGCAGAGGATATTGAGATCGGGCTTTCCAGTGGATACGTTACCTCTGCACAGATCATTGGCACAGACCCCAGTACAGATATTGCGGTGTTGAAGATCAATGCCCCATTTGAGCTTAAGGCCGCGCCTCTTGGCGACTCGAATGATTTGTTGCCGGGTCAGCTTGTGATTGCTATTGGAAACCCCTTTGGATTTCAAAATACTGTGACCACCGGTGTGATCAGCGCATTAAACCGCACGCTGCGATCAAGCAACAACTTTAATATTAACGGTGTTATCCAGACTGATGCGGCGGTGAATCCTGGTAACAGCGGCGGACCTCTCCTGAATTCTAAGGGTGAGGTTATCGGTATTACGACCGCGATTTTTTCAACGCTTCAGGGTGGTTTTCAGGCGTTTCAGGGCATAGGCTTCGCAGTCCCTATCAACTCTATAAAAGAAATTTCAAATGAGCTGATTGAAAGCGGTGAGGTTGTAAGGCCCTGGCTGGGTGTCACCGGGATGACTGTTAATAGTGAGGTTTCCGAGGTGCTTGGTGTGAATGTGTCAGAGGGTGTTTTAATTATCACCGTTGTTGAAGGAGGCCCCGCAGACAACGCCGGCATCCGCGGGACGGTGCATGATCCATCTGACCCTGGTTTTGAGCCGGGTGACATAATTCTTGAGATGGATGGAGAGGCAACTGACACTATCGATCGACTTGTGGAGGTTATTTTAGAACATGAGATCGGGAGCACGGTTTTGATAAAATACTCTCGCGAAGGCGTCGTACATGAGGTTGAGGTAAGTCTTGGTCAGCGGCCAAGTGGGTGAACGCGGTTTGCCAGTGCTGCGGCAATCTTTAGCGCCACGAGATATTCTTCAGTTCTTCCACTGCGTGATGTGTCGACAAAGACCTTTTCAAGCCCGATGACTGGCGCTCCATAGCCGCGGCCTGAGCCTAGAAACGCGAGGCTTCGAAACATGAGGTTTCCTGTGATGCCCTTTGGCGCGATTATCAGGTTTGCGCCGTCTTTAACCGCTTCTTCAACAAGTATGTGGCAGTGTTTTATCGTCTCTCTGTCTTTGAATCGAGTCACAAGTTTTTCAGCGTTTTTTATACTCATGTCAACAGAGATGTGACGCCCCAGGTCCCCTGCTCTGCCACCACTCAAAACACCAATCCGTGGATTGACGCCGATAGAGCGAAGGAGCCGCGCCCCACTGTCAACCAAAAAGCAGCGTTCATCAAAGCTATTGCCCTCGTCAACCCCTACCGGCGCAAGGAAGAACTGAACACCCTCTGCTGTCTCTAGAAGCGCTATACGCCCAAGCTTATCTGGTTTGAAAACACTTCGCAACTCTTTCATGACTTTGGATGCATCAAGGCTCCCGCGAACCGCGCCCTCCACCTCACCGCACCTGAGAAGCCCTATAAGTTCAGCCGCAGCATTGGGGCTTTCAACAACGGTTACATCCGCAATATCCGCTGCATCCTTCGCCGCTTCCAAAACGTTCGCCCGCCCCACTATTTCATCACCTGCGCCAATAGCTATTCTAACCCTTTTTTTCCTCGCCAACACATCGATAATTTCCAGTATACTGCTACACATCCACCCTCACCGCAGAGTCAGGGTCATCATAAAACCCGATGGCTGCAACCGCGCCGATAAGCCCCCGCTCACCAGTAACAGCATAAAGAATGATGCCAGCCTGCTTTGCAGCCTGCCTTGCGTCTTCAACCTCAACCATCCGCATCTTCGCCATCCGGCTGTAACGCTTCAAGTCCTCTGGCACGTCAATCCCTGAAAACACTGCTAGCCCGGTTTCATCTGAAACCGTATGCTCCGCTAGCAAATCTTTCACCTGTGAAACAAGCCAATCCTTTTTCTCAGCCGACACTGCAAAGGAGATGGCGATACTTACACAGTTCTGCGTCTTATGCGGGTTCTGCGGGTAGAGCTGGTTAATGGTGTGGTCAAGATGATAAACACCCGCTTCCTTTCCCAGCGTATATCCGATTTCGTTTGCAAGTGCCCAGGTGGCTCCACTCTCAGGACTGTCTGTGTCATCAATTCCGAAGACAACCTTTTCATAGCGTGGCAGAACAACCGCGGCGCGCGCGCGCTTTCCACCGCCACCCCACTCATAAACCTCAACCTGCTCCACTCCTTCTGCCTGACCCCGTGCCATGGCAATCGCAACTCCCGCTCCTCCAAGCCCTGAGTACTGAACACGAATCTCACTTTTCGACGTGCTCACCTTCTCTATCCCGGCTGCTGCAAGCCCAGGCACAAGGTCGAGGCTGGTCTCACCGATTCGGGTTCTGAAGATGTTGCGCGGCCCGTCACGCCTGGCATGATAGATGAGGCTGCTCGTCTTGGGATAATGATGCACCTCCCAGGCAGCACCACCGTAACAGGTGCCGCGGGCATGATCCTCCACAAGCTCCACCACGGCTCCATCAGTCATTGCAAGTATCCGGCTGTATGGCGAAACCCAGAACTTGCCTTCAAAGCGTTTTTTAATATCCTCCGGTTTTAATATATCCATATCGTCACCATTACGCATCCATTGCTAGATCAACCGCTGAACAAGCACCGCATTTCACACACCCTGCGCGATGCCTGTCCATACGAAGCCCGCTTTCATGCATTACATGTGCGAGATCGATATATAATTTTTTCATATAACCCGGTTTAGGTGGCTGCCTGTTTTCAAGTAGCGATCCCGGCAAGGGGCGGAAGGGAACAAGAAACGGTATCACACCAATTGATGCAAGTTCTTCAAATCCGGTTTTCATCAGTTTCGGGTCTTCACCGAGTCCGGCGATTACGATTGAGCTCACCTGGTTTTCACCAAAGACTTCCACCGCTTCTTTAAACGCGCCTGTGTAATCAAAGCCGAGTTTACCTGGGCACACTGTTTTCAAAACCTCTTTGTCAAAGCTTTCAACATGGATTCCGATTGTGTCAGCTCCAGATTTGTGCAATCGTTCAAGCCCGCGTCTGTCAGGCGGTGTAAGCTGCACATGAACTGGGAAATCAACATTTTTTTTAACCGCTGCCACTGCGCTTGCTAGCATGTTTGATCCGTGGTCTCTGAGATTTGGGGTTCCAGTTGTAATCGTCATATGGGTTATTCCATCCCTAACTGCCTCAACCGCTACCTCCGCAAGCTGAGCAGGCTTTTTTTCAAGTATGGTCCTGTCTGCTTGAAGCGATGTTTCGATTGCGCAGAACCCGCATCCCATGCCGTGTTTTAACAGAATGCAGCTCTGGTAGAGAGTTGTCGCCAGACAGTCTCTGCCATGGAGGAGAGCTATCTTTTTCATGGGCACACCGTCAGAAGTGCTTTTTGTGTAGAAATTGGGCGACCCTATCTTTTTCACATAGTAAGAATTTCCATCGGCTACCGCCTTTAAACCACCATTCCCCTTCTTTATTTCTATCTTTGACTTCCTGGTTTCGCCTTGGAACAATGGTATGTTAACTAAAAATCCATCGACTTCAATTGCCAGCCCCGCAGGTCCCGCACCTCCTCTACGACCAGCGCCAAGCAGGCCTTTTTTATCTGTAAAACCCTGACAGAGAAGATGGGTCTTAAGCGAAAACCTGTCCATAAACAGATATTTGGGAGAATGATATTTATAATGGTATATTTGAAATGCCCCTTATGGCCGGAATAATTCTTCGCCCAATCTACAGCCTATATGAATACCGGCTGCTGCGCAGTGTGAAAAAACACAGTGTGCCAGTTCACATCGGCATGATAATGGACGGGAACAGGAGGGCCGCATCAGCGCTTCGAATCATGCCCTGGGAAGGACACCGGATGGGCGCAGAAAAAGTGGATGACGTAATCGAATGGTGCATCGATATAGGAGTTGAAACAGCGACTCTATATGCCTTTTCCACTGAGAATTTCCAGCGTCCGCCTGAAGAGCTTGAGCATTTGTTTGACCTTTTCGAAGAGTTTTTGAGCAATGTTGCCGGAGACGAGCGAATCCATAAAAATAAGGTTAGGGTCAAGGCCATCGGTAAAACGGAATTATTCCCAAATCGTGTGCAAAAGGCGATTGAAAACGCAGAGGAATCTACAAAAAAATACGACGGGTTTCTGCTCCAGCTTGCCATGGCCTATGGCGGCCGCGAAGAAGTGCTCGACGCTGTTCGCAGAATCGCGGTGGACGTGAAATCAGGAGTGATTGAGCCTGACTCGATAACTGAGGAAACAATACGAAAACGGCTTTACACAAACGGCGCGCCCGACCCTCAGCTCATCATCCGCACATCAGGTGAAGAACGAATATCCAACTTTCTCCTCTGGCAAAGCGCCTATTCCGAGCTCTATTTCTGCGAGACCAACTGGCCCATGTTTCGAAGGATCGATTTTCTCAGGGCAATTCGAACCTATCAGGATCGGGAACGGAGATTTGGCAGGTGAGGCTTGGAATAATAAACGCCGTCCTTGGGCTAGTGCTTCTGCCATTTTCCATTGGATTTACAAAGTCATTTATCAGTCAACTCTCAAGTTTTGAGACTTTTGGCATGGGTGAAACAGCGTTTGCAGCCGGCGCAATCACATATATCATTCTGCGCCGGGCAGGGCTTCGAATGAGTTTTCTATCCACTCTTGCACACGAGCTAACTCACGCGATCTGGGGCTTGGCATTCAGAGCCAAGATCAAGGATATACGCGTCAAGCGGGAAAGCGGTTTTGTACGTCTAACGAAATCCAACTTCCTAATCATGCTCGCACCCTATTTCTTCCCCTTTTACACGGTTCTTGTAGTGCTCTTCTCATTTTTCATAAAGCAAAAGTACCTGATTCTTATCTTCTTTCTTATTGGCTTTACACTGGCCTTTCACATAGTATCAACAATCGAGTCACTGCGCGCAGGGCAGCCAGACATCTACAGGACAGGCGCCTTTTTCTCTCTCCCACTAATTTACATCTCAAACCTTACGATGATACTGTTGATATTAAAATTTATTTCTCCTAAAAGCGTTGATATAACCCTATTTATGAATACCGCCCTTGATGAATCCCTCGCCTTGATTCAAAGGATTTATCTATTTTTCTAAACCAATGTATCTGGGTCTGCGTTTATTTTTTAAAAGCGCGTAGCTTCCGTTTTCAAAGCGCACAACATATTTTTTCTCAGCAACAATATCCTGTGCACCCTGAGCCATGAACGCGCCGATCACTGCAAGGACCATTGAAAAAAGTAGCGCAAGACCCACAAACGAACCGAAAACCTCTAAACCTGAAAATGACACCTGAATCACCTCAAAACCAGTTTTAAGAGTAGATGGTGTTTTATACCTTTCTCTTTTCAGCCACGCTCAGCCTTGGAGCGCTTGAGAACTTCACGGACTTGATAAACCGCTGTGCCGATGTAGTTCTCAGGACGGAGAGCATCTCTGATCTCGTCAGGACTGAGAAGCCCTGTCACATCAGAGTCTTGAAGCAAAACATCCTCAAGCCCAGTGTCCTCGGAAACAGCCTTAACCGATAGACGACGTAAAAGCTCATGGGCATCCTGACGGCCAAGGCCCCTATCCACAAGTTTAATCATCACGGCTTCAGCCAGGTTCAGGCCACGGCTGAGTTCGAGATTTCTTTTAATATTTTCAGGGTGAAAAACCAGGTTTTTAAAAATCGATTTCGTGGACTTAAGAATCTCATCTGTGAGGATGAAGCTTTCACCGATAATCGCCCGCTCAGCAGACGAATTTGTCAGGTCGCGCTCATGCTCAAGGGCCACGTTTTCAAGGGCTACAGAGAGATTCGCCCGCACAACCCTTGCAAGCCCGCACACCTTCTCAGCAGTAATCGGATTACGCTTATGCGGCATCGTCGAAGAACCTACCTGGCTGCTTTCATCATATCCCTCGCTGACCTCAGCTATCTCAGTTCGCATGAGGTTTCGCACTTCCTTTGAAAACTTCTCCATAGAAGCGCAGATGATTGCGAGCAGGCTGAGCAGCTCTGCATAGCTGTCACGCTGAACCACCTGATTTGAAACCATCGCCGGCACAAGCCCAAGATCATCCATCACAATCGCCTGGATAGCCGGACCTTTCTCTCCAAAGGACGCCTGACTCCCAACTGCACCGCTCATCTTACCAGTGTAAAACCGCTTCTTCCCCTCATTCAGCCGGGTTATGTTTCTTCGAACCTCACGCGCCCACAAGGCAAACTTCAATCCATAGGTGATGGGCACAGCATGCTGGCCATGGGTCCGTCCCACAGCCACAAGATTGATCTTCTCCTCGGCAAGCCTGAGAAACTCACCCTCGATTTCCAATAGATCAGATTCAACAATCCCCAGGGCGTCTTTGAACTGAAGCGCGTTTGCAGTGTCAACTATATCGTATGACGTGGCGCCGAGATGGATATATTTACCTGATCTGCCGCACACCTCGGTCAAAGCCTTGACCACAGCCATGATGTCATGCCGGGTTTTAGCCTCGATTTCTTTAACCCGCGCAACCTTCACCTTATCGGTTGAGGCCGCCTCAGAGATTATCCGAGCATCCTGGGCAGGAATATTGCCAACCTCCCCATGCGCCCGTGCAAGTGCCGCCTCCACATCCAAAAGCTTCTGAAGCCTGGCCGTCTCTTCAAAAACCCCTCGCATCTCGCTGCTGCCGTATCTGAATTCAATAGGATGAATCGCCATAGGAAAAGCTCTCCACAGATATATTATATAATTATTATGGGAAGATCCCTCTTATTTCTCGCAAGCTTTAAATGCAGGCTTCTTATAGGATATTCGGGTATTGTTATGATTGCGCTTGTTCTTGCTGGCGGTTCTGGAACGCGGCTGTGGCCTCTTAGCCGCAGTCTTTTTGCAAAGCAGTTCATAAGCTTTGGTTCAGACACCTCGCTTCTGCAGGACACTGTTCTCAAGGCAGCTCGGCACTGTGATGAAGTTGTTGTTGTAACAAACGACGCTCAATATTTCCTGGTTCGCCATCAGCTTGAAGACGCGGGCAGCTCTGTTGAAAACATAATCCGTGAGCCTGTTGGTCGTAACACGGCTCCTGCAATCGCATTGGGCTGCAAATATATCGAGGAAAAATACGGCAACACAAACGTCCTTGTAATGCCAAGCGATCACATGCTTGACGACTCATTTTTCGAGCTTGCAAAAGAGGCAGAGAAATATGCAAAAAAGAGTCTCTGCACCTTTGGAGTTAAACCCACACATCCCTCAACCGGCTATGGATATATCAAGCTTGGAGCGAAAATTGGGAGCGGTTACAAGGCTCAGGGCTTTGTTGAAAAACCAGATTTGGGGCGAGCGAAAGAATATCTATCGAGCGGCAGGTATCTCTGGAATTCAGGCATATTTCTCTTCAACATAAAACGGTTGTTCACAGCGTTTGAAACCCATCTGCCAGAGATATACAGTCACTTGAAATCGTCTGAGGAAATGCTGGCAAACTACGAGAACCTCCCAAGTATTTCAATCGACTTCGGGCTGATGGAAAAAGCAAAAAATATCATGGTCTTCCCATTTGAATCCGGCTGGCGTGATGTTGGCTCATGGGAAAGCGTCTACGAACTATTGGATAAAGACGAGTCAGGTAATTCAACTGTAGGTGACGTAATCCCCTTGGAAAGCAGCGGTTCACTCATCTATGGCGGGGACCGGCTTATCGCAACAATCGGTGTTAAAGACCTCGTGGTTGTGGACACAAAAGACGCACTCCTTGTTGCAGATCGATCCAAGGCTGAAGAGGTGCGCGAGCTTGCTGAGAGGTTGAAATCCGAGGGCAGGAAGGAGGCATCTTTTCACACAACCGTCTATCGGCCCTGGGGATACTACACAATACTTGATTCAGGCCACCGGTACAAGGTTAAAAAAATCGCCATCTATCCCGGCAGCTCGATTTCGCTTCAGCTACACCACCACCGTGCTGAACACTGGATAGTTGTTAAGGGCGCGGCCAAGATAACGAAGAACGGGGAAGTGGTATATGTCCATGAAAACGAGAGCATCTATGTGCCGAAATCCACGCATCACAGGGTTGAAAATGAGGGGAAAGTGGACCTACATATAATCGAGATCCAGACCGGCGAGTATGTAGAAGAAGATGATATCGTTAGATTCGATGATGAGTATGGGCGGGTCTAGAGTTTTCGGTGCGCGCCTGGCTGTATTTTTAATTTGTTTCGAATTTGGAAACACAAGGTTTAAATAAGTGTCAGGTTACTGATTATTTGAGTGGATGAATTGAGGTATGATAAGCCATATTGGTTTGGTCTCTCATTACTCGGGGGGATTATATCGGGATTAATATTACTTTCAGGTGCGATCAGCGCTCCAGGGCCGGGCTTCTGTGCTCCAGGATATGCCTTCAGTTTCTCAGGATACACTTATGACACCTCTAAAACCCCCTTGAACGGAACCAACGTAACAGTGGATCTCTATTCCTTCGGCCCACAGGGTCTAGAGCTGAACAGTTCCTTTACAAATCTCAGCAATGCCACAGGGTTTTCACTGTCTCAGAGAGTGGAAAACAGAGTTATTATCATCCTCGGAGGGCCTGATGCACTTGAGGGGATAGGCGAGATTGTAAGCGGCCTTTTGTCAGATGCGGAAAAGGCTAGTGTCAGGGGAAGCGGGTCCCAGGTATTTTTTGTTAAATCCAATGTCTATACCGATCGATATGTAGCTGGACAGAAGGTAATAGTTATTGCAGGCGCAGATCGGTTCAGCACACGGAGTGCGGGCATAACCCATAGTTCAGGTGTAAAAACCCAGGTTTTAGGATAGATTTATTTTAGCTGTTCGATTATTGAGTTAGCGATTTTTTCTCCGATTGTGTCTATCCTTGCCAGTAACTGAAGGTCCGCGGTTTTCAGGTCTTCCCGTGTTTTGTACCCCTTTTTGTGGAGCATACGAGCCCTGACCCTTCCCACGCCTTTGAGAGACACCAGATCGAGTAGTTCTTCTTTTATTCCCTGTTTCACCCGTACCTGGAGCCTTTGAATCTCTGGTGTCTTTGAAAAGCCTGTCAGTTTTCCAAGCTCAGCCATTGAGTAGAGCAACCATACAGATACTTCGATTTTGCTTCTGATATCGCCTGGCGCTACGTTGTATTTCTCGCGAATCGCTTCTTCGCTGGATTCGTTTATCCAATCCGCAAGGAAGGAGGCCATCTTTATTTCGGATAGCATTAGTTCATAGTCCCAGACCGCCTTGAAATCAGCGGACTCTGTAAGTAGCTTCTTTTGGTTGGCATGGAGCACTTCTTCAAATACCTCAAAATCCCCCTTTCGCAGATAGAGGCTTCCAAGTTCCCCGGTTCTCGCGATGGTGTGTAGATATGATATTTCACCTGTCTTTTTCTCCTCCGCACATTTCATGCTTTCACGCAGGATTACAGCGGTTAATGGGTCGATATAGAGCTGGGCGACCCTGCGTCCGAAGGGTGTTGCAGTGATGAGGCGATCGTCGATTCCCCTGCGTTCTATCATCTCCTCGGTTGCCAGAAAATCCACCACTTTTTCAAGCACCCGTTCAAGGTCAACAATGTCTCGTTGACATGCGAAAAGCGTTTTTGAGAAGAAGTCGAGTAGGCCGTGAGAGCTGTTTGCGAAATTACTTGAAATCGCTGAGAGAACATGGCTGCGCAGGGATGATTCGATTGCAAGCTTGGAGTAGATGTGCTCTGGCTCAGCTAGGATGTAGTTGTCGAGGAGAAAGTCTTTTTCACCATCTGTTCGGGCGATTAAAAGCGCCTCACCATATTCGTCATATCCTGGTCTTCCAGCTCTTCCCGCCATCTGCTTATACTCAAGTACAGGTATTTCCACGCGGCCGAGGTTTACATCATAGCGCTGATAGTCTTTTATTATCACCCGTCGAGCCGGGAGATTAACGCCTGCCGCGAGTGTAGGTGTTGCAGAGATGATTTTGATACTGTTTGATTTGAAGCCTTCTTCAACGATTCGCCGCTGTTTTGATAGCAGCCCTGCGTGGTGGAAGGCAGCTCCATTTCTGATGCATTTTGCGAGCCGGACGCATGTTTTCGTAGGCTCTGGCAGGACGTGAAGCGCCTTTTCAGACAAGGCAAGCAGAGCTTGTTTATCATCATCCGCTGCCTCTTTCATGAGGTTGAGCCCGTCGGCAAAGCTTTCCACAGACCGCCGGGTGTTCAGAAATACAAGGCACTGACCCCCGCTTTTTACCGCGTCCACAGCGAGGCATGTTGCACTATCTTTTATTGTTCGGCCTTCGGCATCAATGTCCACGAGACGTGAGTCGTTGAAGAGGATTGAGCGGTTGTAATAGACGCCTTCCAGAAGCTCGACAGGCCTCCAATCACTTTCAATAAGTTCTGCGTCAAGCCACTCTGCAATCTCACCCGCGTTTTGAACAGTTGCAGACAAAGCGAGTATCAATAGACCTGGGTTGAGATGGCGCATCCTGGCGATTACCACTTCAAGCGTTGGGCCGCGCCGCGAATCATGCACGAGATGTACCTCGTCAACAACTACCACCTTTATGTCCTGCAGCCAGTCGGTGTTGTGCCGTGACAGTGAGTCCACCTTTT
>BDTI01000074.1 GCA_002923215.1 archaeon BMS3Abin16
CTACCCCCTCTTTTCAAGCGCCTCTTCTATCTGGGAGAAGAGATGTTCCAGTTTGAAAGGCTTTGAGATGTGAGCGGTAACTCCCAGCTTCTTTCTTTTCTCAAGTTCCTCACCACCCATCTCTTTTACAGTGAAAATCACAACAGGAATATCTCTGCAACCCTCGAATTCCTTGATCCGTCTAAGCGTCTCCCATCCATCCATGCCAGGCATCATAACATCAAGCAGGATGAGATCAGGACAGCTTTTTTCTAGTTGTGTAAGCCCCTCTGCACCGCTGAAGACTGTTACCACACTGTAGCCCTGCGTCTCAAGGGCAAGCATCGTGCTCTCAAGTATGAGCGCGTCATCGTCTATTACCATTATCTCAGTCATGCATTTAGTCCTCAGTTATGGGAAGCACAAATGTAAATCTGCTGCCCCTGCCTTCCTTGCTTTCAAGCCAGATCCTGCCTCCCTGAAGCTCTACAAGCTTCTTTGTCAGGGCGAGCCCGATTCCGGTCCCGCTGAATCTGCGTGTCATGGTCCCGTCAACCTGATAAAAGCGGTCGAAGACCATTCCAACCTCTTTTTTTGGTATGCCAACTCCCGTGTCCGCGATAGTGACCTCCATGAAACCGTCAACCAGCCTCCCGAATACACTTATTGTTCCGCCCTTTTTATTAAATTTTATGGCGTTATTCAAAAGATTGTTAAGTATCATATGAATAAAGTCTTTATCACCCAGGACAAACATAGGGGTCTTTGGCATCTCGATTTTAACATCAATATTTTTATCATCCGCCGAGGCCTGCAGTGTTGACACGACCTCTGAGGATATCGCCGCCAGATCAAGACGCTCCAGATTCATCTTCACAGCTCCATTCTCAACAGTGGAATAATCCAGGATACCGCCTACAAGCCGGTTCAGCCTCCAAGCGCTGCGCTCATTCAGCTCAAGAATCTTCCTCAAATTCTCATCAGTAACCGAATCCTTCAAGAGCCTGTTTGTGGTAAGCATCGCCGTAATGGGTGTTCTGAACTCGTGTGTTACATTTTGCAGAAACTCATCCTTCATCTGATCCATCTTTTTCAGGTCAAGATAGGCTTTTTTAAGCGCCTTTTCTGCTTTCACCTCTTTTGTGATATCATGGCTTATCCCTACGATTCCGATTATATCCTCCTTTCCATCTCTTAGAGGTGCCATGGACAGGCTCACATCAAACACTGACCCGTCTGGTCTGAGCTGCACCGTATCAACCCGAACCGTTTCCCCGGATAATATCCTCTCTTTCCAGACTTTTCTCTGCTCTTCCAGCTCCTCTGGATAGAGCACGTAAACAGACTGGCCGATCATATCCTCTGCGCTGCATCTGAAAAGCGCCTCTGCACCTGGGCTGAAGCTTGTAATCAGATCATTAAGATCCACAGACATGATAGCCTCTGGCGCGCTGTGAACGATGTTATCTAGAAAGGTCGTTGTCTCTCTGAGCCTCTCTTCAATATTTCGGCGCTCAGTTATGTTTCGAGACACTCGCACAATCCCAGTTATCCGGCCTTTGCCATCGGTTATTGGCCCCACAGTTGACTCCCACCACATTGTGCTACCCTTCGCAGACAAGGATTCATACTCCAGATGTGTTGTTCCGCCTTTTTTTGCTGTTTCAACCGCCTGCTCCATTTGCCCTCTGCACTCTTCTTTTACACCCCTTGTGCACTCCGCTCCGATCAATTCATCAGGGCTGCTTAGTTCGTTGAGCCTCACACCGCCGGAGTTCATGAAGATTATCTTGCCGTTCAGATCGATGTGGCAGATGCAGCTCGAAGAGCTTTCAACGAGGGCGCGGTATTTCTGTTTAGATTCTTCAAGGGCCTCTTCGGTTTTCTTCCGCGTTGATATGTCTGTTATGGCATTACCAAAGTAGAGTGCCTTGCCAGCGTCGTCAGTTATTAGGGAGATGTTTTGAATTGTAGGTGTAATTTCTCCGGTCGCTGATTTTAAGGGCAGCTCACCAAACCATTTTCCATTCTTTTTCACGTCCGGGAGGATTTCACCAGAAAGTTTGGGCTGCACATCTTGAGGATAGAATTCGATCACATTTTTACCCAGCAGATCCTCCATTTTCAGAGCGCCCAGCATGCGTTGTAGACTGGGATTTGCGTAGACTATGTTTCCTTTGATGTCAGCAAATCCATGGCCTAGGCTGGAGGTCTCGGCGAATTTTCGGAATGTGTTGAGCGGTTCTTTCAGCCGCTTTTGCGGGCTTATGTCACTCATTGATATGACCGCGTATTTCACTCCGCCTTTTTCATCTAGTACTGGTGAGGCTTTTGAGAGATATGTGGCGCCTCCAAGTTTTGATTCTTTCACCTCCACCGAGGCGGGTTCCCTTGTTTTCAGTGCCTTTGCGAGCGCACAGCTAGGAGGGGGATGTTTTGTGCCGTGGACGATTCCATAGCATTTTCGCCCCATTAGCTCTGCTTTTGACATGCCTACAAGCTCTGCGAAGTGTTTGTTTACCGAGAGAATGTTGTATTCAGGGTCAACTGTAAAGATCCCCTCTTCCAAGATGTCAACCACCTCGGCCCATTCCACCAATTGATCTGCCATTCTTAATCGTGCTATTTCAACTGAGCATAAGATATCTGTCTGCATGATATATAAAGATTAATTTTAGCCCATTTTAGTAATCTCTCTCTCAAAAAACGAAACAACATCCACAACAAACCCCAATATTCACTCTGATTCATCTTCATATCTATATTCTGCCTTGCTCCCCTCTGAAGAGACCACAGTTATCACTACAGAGCCATAGATCGGCGATTCGAATCGCCCGATACTCACTTCATCAGGCTTGATGTCAACAGGCTCAAAGATTGCCCTCGGGTTTGCTGAAAGCCCTGTTGCAGGGACGTTACCCGAATTTTTAATCTTAATCGTGTTCTGGCCAACAGAGATTACCTCAAGAAATGTCTGGGATTCAAGCCGTTTCTGCTCCTGATAATAGTATGTTACAAGACTTGAAAAAATTGCCACCGTAATCACCGCGATTACGAGAAATGTGGATTTCGTCTTGCGCCCAACAAGTTCATTCATTTAGTCCGCTCCGAAGTTTTTTCTGCACATCACCAACAATCTTCACAGCCTCGCGGTGCCCGATTTTAAACTCTTCTTCAAATTTTTCGAAAGTCAAGGGCTCACCCTTCTTCTTCTGCTCAAGATAAAGCTCAATAAGCCTTTTTTCAAAGACCAGGTCAGACTTTTTCTTATTCCCTGCCCTGGAGGGCTTGATCTTTTTAAATAAGTCTTTTATCTTTCCCCCATTTATCCGCCCAATCTTCAGCCCCTTCTTTCTGGCAACGGCAAACGCCAAAATCGATAAAACCCCGGCACCGACTAGTAGTTTTTTCCTGCCCCCGCCGCCGCTACTCCGAACCTCTATTTTGATTTCCCCCGCAGTCTTTTCAAAGCTCTCATCAGACCCCGCGCCTTTGTAAGTGACACTAAGCGGCGGCAGAACCAGGGTTGCGTTTGAGGCGTTTATCTCCCTCGCTCTCAGAGTGTATGAAAATATCTCTGTTTCCCCTGCCCCAAGCCGTTTTGGACATTCAAACGTACCGCCAAGTATTTCAAAGTCAAGCGGCGGGTTGTCTCTGCAATCCACTTCTACTGCGTTGCCCCTTCCCAGGTTTTTAATCACAACATCAACCGTGAAATTTTCAAGTGTAAGCAGCCTTGTGTTTGAGGCGCTGCGTGTAATTAGCAGATTGGGGAGTAGCAGCGTGGTGGCATTTAACGTTTCCTTTAACCCTGTCGAAGTATTCGTTGAGTTCGTACTATTAGATAAAGTGATATTTATGCCCTGAGCTGTTGTGTTGACAAGCGCAGATGAGGTGTTAAGAAGAGATGTGTTAGTAAGATTACCTGTAGCCTTCAAAGTGGTGTTTATAAAAGGTGGATTTGACACGTTCAGGCTGACTTCGCCGCTGCTTGCCGAGTAGTTGATTGCATAGTTATCCCAGTAGACAACCGACGCAGCCGGCAGATCATATGACCCGTTAACAGTCGAGTTCAGTTCGTAGCTGAGCACCTTAACCTCCCCTGACTCGATAGGCAGGAGAAAACGAGGAACCGGGCGTCCCACAACCATGAACTCCTCTGGCACCGTTTCATTTATCCTGATAAAATCCCCTTCT
>BDTI01000075.1 GCA_002923215.1 archaeon BMS3Abin16
CACACCTCTTTTCCGGTTCCGAAAAGTATAAGAATAAGGAATTAGAAATCGCATTAATATAAAATATATTCTAGGAGGGAAAGAGAGGATGTACTATATAAAAGGTTTGGAGTATCTGGGAAGAAACGTCACTATTCGGGGTGAGCAGAAACCTGTGGAAGCAAAGAGGTTTGTAACCCTTGGTAAAAGTGATAGTATGCCATCCAGAGATGAGGTGATAAATGCTGCAAAGGCCCGGTCAGGTGTTAGAAAGGCGTGGGTTATGAAGATGGAAGGCAATAAGTGGTCTAAGGCTATGGAAACCATCGATATCTAAGACCGCTTTTTTCTTTTTTTTATCAATTTAAAAGTCATCTGATTTTATATCCTCTCTCTTCTCGACCCAAGATTTAAGTAATATCTTTTTCCAAAGAGATTGCTATGGTGCTTGACAAGCTTTCAGATTCACTTACAGGAGTGATCAAAAAGATTACTAACGCCTCTTTTATTGATGAAAAGCTGGTTAAAGAAGTTGTGCGCGATATTCAGCGGGCGCTTCTCACTTCAGATGTGAATGTCAAGGTTGTGATGGAGCTTTCCAAGCGGATTGAAGCGCGTTCACTTGAGCAGAAATCAATTGCAGGGCTTACAAAAAAAGAGCATGTTATAAAGGTTGTTTATGAAGAGCTTACCCTGCTTCTCGGCGAGAAACAGGAGTATCGCTTGCCATCGAAAACCAGGATTATGCTTATCGGAATTCAGGGTTCAGGCAAGACCACAAGCAGTGTTAAGCTTGCGAAGTTTCTATCTAAAAAAGGTCTTCGACCATATATCCTCGCGGCTGACACTTATCGGCCGGCTGCCTATGAGCAGCTTGTTCAACTCGCTGAAAAGGCAGGTGTAAAGGTCTACGGCGACCCAGGAAACAAAGACGCTGTTTCAATTACGAAGGCAGGGCTTAAAGAAGCGTCTAATGCTGATGCCGTGATACTTGATACGGCGGGCCGGCACAAGTCTGAAGCAGATCTTTTTTCTGAGATGAAAGAACTGTCAGAGACCTTTAAACCTGATGAGAAGCTTCTTGTAATCGACTCGAACCTAGGGCAAAGCGCAGGACGCCAGGCCGCTGCGTTTCACGAAGCAATCGGGCTTACAGGCGTTATACTCACAAAGCTTGACGGCTCTGCCAAGGGCGGCGGCGCGCTATCAGCGGTTTCTGAAACCGGTGTGCAGATAAAATTCGTGGGCCTCGGCGAAGATGTGAAGGATTTTGAGATATTTGATCCAGAGCGCTTCATCTCACGCATACTTGGCCTTGGTGATCTCCGTGGGCTTATGGAGCGTGCCAGCGAGGAAATCGACGAGGACTCAGTTAAAGACATTCTAAAGGGTGATCTCACATTTGACGATCTTAAGACTCAGATCAAGTCAATCCGTAACATGGGCCCGCTTGGCAACATATTGAAGATGATCCCTGGTTTTTCAATGATGAGCATGCCTAAGGAGCAGACTCAGATGACTGAGGAGAAGATGGATCGGTATCTCTATATTATTGATTCAATGAATAAGCGGGAACGAGTTGAACCCAAGCTGCTCAACACATCTCGGATCAACCGCATCGCATGTGGAAGCGGAACCACACGTGAAGATGTGAAGGAGCTTGTCAACTATCATAAGATGATGAAAAAAACACTTAAGGGATTTAAGAAAGGCAGGTTCAGCAAGGGACCGCTAGCGCAGATGATGCGAGGGATGAAATAGTCGTTACTGAAATATCATTAAGATAACGCATCCATATAATCAAAGATTATGTTTATTCTATTCGAGTAAGTATACATAATCCATTCTATCTATTATTATAACTTCATAAACAATGTCATATCGGTAGGAAAAAGCTGAAGAATCTCTGTATTTTCGAATTTCGTCTAAATCCTCTGCCACGATTTCTCCCATATACAGGTTTTCTTCTAAAGGATTCCCATACTTATCAGTGAGATCAAATTTATCCAAATAAACATGCAAAATAATTTTGTTTACAGATTGTTGTTTCTTAGCGGTTTTAAATATTAATTCTGAAGCCATAAATGCGGCGGTAGCTGGAGTATTCGAAGTCGTTATAGTTAGTTCTATCTCTGCAGTATCACCCCCTACACCCTCTCTTGGCGGGACTTCTTCTTTGTTAATCGGGACAGGCGATACCTGTGGCTCAATTTCTTTTTGCGTTTCGGTTAACGGTGGTGAGGTTGGGTTAATTTCTCCTTCAACATGAATTGGTGTCTTTGTAGGGGGATCGGGGGTCGATGCTACAATTACCATAAAAAAGATAAATATCCCCAATATTTTTATCCATCTAGAAAGTTTGATTTGTGGAAATAGAAGAAGACCTATAAGAATGAACATTAATCCTCCAACCGCTGCACCTTCTAACGCCGTAAGCCCCAATAGAATAAATAGAACTCCAAACGCTGCACCTAATGAAGAAAGGGAACCCCAGTTCTTTGTTTTTTGAGGTTCTTGTTTATAGTCTTTTTTCATCTCACACTCCACTACAACTAACGATATATGAATCATCCTTTAAATATATTAAGCTAAGCAGATCGCCACAAAATTAAGCTCGATTAAATCAGGGGGTTGTTTCACGGACTTTTATGTTTCAGTGGGTGGAATTACCTATGATTATAGATTATAGAACAAAAAGAACGCTGATTTAAGTTTATACATTAAAATAAGCTCTGATTTAAATCCAAAAAGTTTATATAGACCTGTAACACAGTTTAAATATATGAGTGCCACAAAATATGTCATCCAAGCAACAAAAAGGGATCTTGGGCTTATGCATAATGATGATTTTGGGGAAGTTTCCTTTCATTTGGTTATGCATTTAAAAGACAAAAAATATCCTCAACCGTTTGATTGCATTTTCAAAGATACTCAGGAGATTTTACCAAAAATTGTGGAACCGAAGGTTAAAGGGAGATTAAAGTACTTAGTTGGTAAAGGAATTTTAGTAGCATTTGAAAACAATCGAAGTGTACCTCACGAAAAAATAAATGGCAAAAAAATTGGAAGTGACTCAATTCTATTTGCTTTAAGTGAAGAAGCCAAATCAAGGCTTTAAAATGATATTATCAAGCACAGAGTTATTAACAATCAGGTGATAATACTAGTGCCAATAAATTTTTCAACATCTGTTCTGACATATTTTTAAATACCTCGCTCGTAATTGTAAATAAGTTAAAGGAGTAAATGGATGACACAAAATATTTCTCAAAAGATAATCAGCAATCATCTCGCGTCCGGCGAGATGACCGGGGGAAGCGAGATTTCTATTCAGATCGATCAGACGCTTACACAGGATGCCACAGGGACCATGGCATATCTACAGTTTGAGGCGATCGGAATAGCGCGTGTAAAGACTGAGGTCTCGGTTAGCTATGTTGATCACAACCTCTTGCAGACTGATTTTCGAAATGCCGATGACCACCGGTATCTGCAAAGTGTTGCGGCGAAGTACGGCCTGTATTTTTCAAGGCCAGGAAACGGTGTGTCTCATCAAGTTCATCTGGAGCGCTTTGGAAAACCAGGTAAAACGCTTCTCGGCTCTGACAGCCACACCCCGACTGGTGGCGGGCTTGGCATGCTCGCCATTGGCGCCGGCGGACTGGACGTCGCGATGGCGATGGCTGGAAGGCCTTTTAATCTCAAGATGCCCAAGATTGTGGGCGTAGAACTCACGGGCAGACTCCGGCCATGGGTTTCTGCAAAAGATATTGTACTTGAGGTTATCCGCCGTCTCACCGTGAAAGGCGGGGTTGGACGCATCCTTGAATACTATGGTCCCGGTGTAGAGACGCTGGATGTTCCCAGCCGGGCGTCAATCTGCAATATGGGCACTGAAGCAGGGGCTACTTCATCGGTTTTTCCATCTGATCAGGGTACACTTGAGTTTCTGAGAAGCCAGGACCGTGAGTCGGATTGGACGGAGCTATCAGCTGACCAGGGCGCAGGATATGATGAGATAATCAAAATCGATCTTAGTTCTTTGGAGCCTTTAATAGCTCAGCCCTCCTCACCGGATAGGGTTGTAAAAGTTAGTGAAATTTCTGGAAGCGAGGTTTCGCAGGTTATCCTGGGAAGCTGCGCAAACTCGTCTCTGCGCGATCTGCTTGTGGCTGCACGTGTGCTTGAAGACCGGACAATCCATCCAGATGTGAGCTTTGAGGTTAACCCTGGATCAAGGCAGGTGCTTGAAAACCTCGCGGCTGGATCTGGGTATCTGAGTCTTGTGAAGGCGGGCGCGCGGATTCATCAGCCTGGGTGTTTGGGCTGCATCGGCATGGGGCAGGCGCCGGCCACAGGCACCCGTTCTCTTCGCACTTTTACACGTAATTTTCCTGGCCGCAGCGGAACCAAAGATGACAGTGTCTTTCTATGCAGCCCTGAGGTTGCTGTAGCCGCGGCTATTACCGGTGTGATTACCGATCCCCGTGAGCTTGGAGAGTATCCAGATGTGTTACAGCCTGCTGAGCTGCTTGTGGATGATTCCATGATCCTTTCACCTGTTGAAAACACGGCGGACGTTGAGATTATTCGGGGGCCGAATATTCAGCCTCTCCCGCGGATGGACCCGCTTCCCGCTGATGTTGAGGGCGTGGTTCTGCTCAAGGTTGGTGATAATATTTCAACCGATGATATTATGCCTGCAGGCGCGGCTATTCTGCCTCTTCGAAGTAATGTGCCGGCGATAAGCGAGTTTGTCTTCACCCGCGTCGACCCCTCTTTTGCAGGGCGTGCGAAAAGTGCTGGCGGCGGCTTTATTGTGGGCGGTGAAAACTATGGCCAGGGCTCATCCCGTGAGCACGCAGCGCTCGCGCCACGCTATCTCGGAGTTATTGCGGTGATCGCAAAATCCTATGCCCGGATCCATAAATCCAATCTTGTGAATTTCGGGATTCTGCCTCTTGAGTTTAAAGACAGCTCAGACTATGACATCATCAAAGCAGATGCCAGGGTAAAGATTGCAGGTGCCAGAGACAAGATTAAAGATGGGCATGCCCTGTTATCTGCTGAAGTCTGTGGACAGAGCGTTTTGCTGCGCCTTGATGTTTCAGCTCGTGAGCGTGAGGTCCTGCTTGCTGGCGGGCTTTTGAATTATGTGAGAAAGGAATAGAGCGGGTTGAAGAGAGGATAAAGGTTGAGGTTGGCCAGCGAGGCTGGGCGGGAAAATTGCTTTTGCCCCCCAAAACAATATCCCGGTTCAGACACATATGACCATGAAACTATGGATTGACGGTTTTATGTAAAACATGCCCAATCGCAAATAGCATCATCCAGCGGTTTTTAAAACTCTACTTTGGGAACAGAGCGCTCAGATTCCGGAGCTTCAAAGAGGTCTTTTTTATTGAATTTAAAGAGTACGGCTACAATGTTTGATGGAACAGTCTGGATCCGAATGTTATAGCGGGTTGTGATGTCGTTGTAGAACTGCCGGGCGTAGGTGATTTTGTCCTCTGTTTTTGAAAGCTCGTTTTGGAGTCCGATGAAGTTTTGATTCGCCTTAAGCTCAGGATAGTTCTCGACAACGGCGAAAAGCGATTTCAATGTTGATGACAGGAAGTTTGATGCCTCAGCTTTTTCGGAAACACCGCCAGCGCTCATCACAGCAGAACGGGCCTTGGTCACGTTTTCAAAAAGCCCTTTCTCATGCTTGGCATAGCCCTTCACAGTTTCCACGAGATTCGGGATGAGATCGTTTCGCCGCTTAAGCTGAACCTCTATCTGCGCCCAGGCGTTTTCAACACGGTTTCGAAGCCGTATAAGCGAGTTGTACACGCCGACAACAAGGATTGCGACAACAAGGATTGATAGTAGAAGGAGAAATCCGAACATCACTTATGCCTCAAGTAATTTCATGTGCTCATAGGATATAAAATCTATCTTTGTCACCTTGCGCCTCCGCCTCCTCCGCCGAAGCCTCCACCAACGCCGCCGACACCACCCAGTCCGCCGCCTGAGCTGGAAGGGTTGGATGATGTGTAGGCCTGGTTGAATCCGGTAAAAAATATTGGATGATAGTAGAATGCGTAGAAGCTGCTCGTGTTCATCTGCTCCTTGGGCACAACGAGGCTCATGTTCTTTATCACTTTTTCAGCAACGCCAAGCGCCACAGCGTAGACCATGTAATAGTCCCATAGTTTGATTGACTCCGGCGGATGTTCTTTTAGCGCTGAGTAGTCTGTGAGATACCTGCGGAAATTACGCCACCGCGCGTAGTAAAGCCGTCCTTCAGATGTGAATCGTCCGGCACCCTTTTCATTCAGCAGTGAGATTATAAATGAAACCAGGCCGATGACAAGCAGTGATGCACCAGGTACAAAAGCCTTTTTCACATCTGGAAACTGGGTTGGCGGAAAAATGTTCAAAACCAAAGCAGCGCCGATAATCCCGATGGCAAGCGTTCCGATTCCAAAGGCCATAAGCAGATAGTTGCCTGTGGATTCGAAGAGGCGTTCAACCTTGATCCGTCGCTTAATTGATTTGTTCCAGCGGTTGATGAACTTATAGAAGCGGTCGTCTCTGCCAAGCTCGCCTTTGAACTTTTGCCATGAAAGCACACCCCCATCTGAATAGGCCCAGAGAAAGTTGAAAACATCAGCTTCAAAGTCTAACAATCCCTCTCCAGATGCTTTCATCTTAAGCATGACATCCTCCTCTGTCCGGGTGAAAAGGCCCATATAGGATTTTTCAGTTTGTCTGTCCTCCAGCTCGATGTAGCCTCGGTAGACGAGATCCATTATCGTTGCGATAAAAGCATTCATATCCGGTTTTCCGATGCGACCCTGCATAATCGCGTTCACAGCGGCAGGCTTTGAATCCGAGGGAGGTTCACGCTCATAAAGACCGTGATAATCGATTTCAGGCTCGCGGCCGTATTTGTGATAGATATAATAGGGAACGGTGATCGCCGCCGCAGTTAGAATCCAAAGCAACAGGTAGAGCTTCCCAGCTTTACCCTCTTTCTTCGCATAATCGGATTCAACACGCAGAATCTCAGCCATGCCCTCCCGGTTTATGATGAGAGCCTTACTTGGATCAGGGGTCTCAAGCCGTGGAAAGACCGCGCGGATTTCATACCATGTATAAGCTGGGATGACACTTGTTTCAACAGTGATCGTGTTTCCAGTGGCGCCCGTTGTTTTGGTGTACGAGTCCGGATGCAGCCAATAGGTAGTTTCACCTTCACCGCCCGCCGGCAGTTCAACGGTGACCCTGAGTTTTGAAAGCGTTTTGTCCCACTCATCACCCCACAACTTGTATTGAAGCTCTGACACATCATCGTAGACTTTCAGCCCCCGCAGATAATCATATGATATGACAAATTTTATCCTGTCAGGGGTCGGGGTTGGGAGCACTCCCACAAGCTCGTATCCACCGCTGACCCTGTCCACACGACCCTCACATGGCAGGGGTGTGCATCCTATCTCGATTCTCTCAATTGATCCGCCCGGCGGTGGATAAACGCGTCGAAAAACCTCGCGATAGGTTCCTGTAAAAGTGTAGTCAATTGATTCTGTAACATGGACCGTGCCATCAGCGGCAACTGTAACCTTTGCCTTCGCCAAGTCCAGGCTGTAATCCCGCGCGTAGACAGGCGACATAGACACAATAAGAAGCAGGACAATGATAACAATAACCCCGGTCTTTGAAACCTCCATAGACTCATTTACCAGGGGTGAGGAATAAATATTTTCCCCCATCAAATCAGATGAAGTCAGATTCACATGCAGGAGAAATGTGCTTCGAGCATAGTCTGATGTCTTTTGCACAACCGCCCGGATTCAATCTGTGCATGTATCATCTCCGCCTGGGTGTGAGCATTAAAAAGCATGCAGCCAGGGCTCTCGCAGAACGCCTCACCAAATAGGAGGTAAAAGGCTGCCTGAAGAGTGTAGCCCTTGACAACATCGGTCATCCGGAGGTCATCATAGCCGATGAACCCTTCTTTGAATCTGTCTTCCAGTTCTTGCATAAATTCTCGTTCTTCCGGGACTTGAAGCCCTGCATGCTGCGCACGGTGATAGGCTGCCTGCCTGATATAGTATTCCCGCTGTCTCGCCGGAGCCTCAACAACACCGGTTGTGGAAATAATTGCCAGCGGGAAATCGGCAACGATCACCCTGCCGTGATACCTGGTGCCTTCAAATGTTGCTGGCAGGCGGGATGTAAAGATTATGTGCAGCCCTGAACCCACATATCTGCGCAACACCTCTGCTAGATGAAATCCTGAGTAGATGTTTGAACGATCCCTTTCCAACTCAATCGGCTCATTGGACTTAAGGAGGGTTTTTTCCTGTGAAACATCGGTTTCAGCAGGACTTATGTTTAAGCTGTCTTCCAGGTTTAAATCCCTGACCCGAACCCCTGCTAGAGCTGCTGAAACCTCGTCCATGTCCACCCGGTTCACATCAAAGAAATCACCTTTAACCTGCGGCTCCAGGCCCAGAGAATGCAAAAAACCCTGGATCGCGTCTACATTTAACGTGCTGTGCGCCCTGTCAAGATATAGATTTAAATTCCAATCAGCCATTACTTGTTCAACACAAGCGGTGTTTAAAAATCTGTGGTGAAGATTGAAATACCAGGGCAGTGTTTAGGCAGGTGATGGACATCTTGTTTTACCTATCCGGCGAGCATGAAACCCTTCCAAAAATGGAGGTATCCTCCCTGCTTGAACACGGGGGTATTGAATTTAAAATATTGGAGGATTTGGAGCAGATACTTGTGTGCAGACTACAAGATTCCGATGTTGAAACCTTTAACGTTCTAGGCATGACACACTCAATCTATGAGTATCAAGGTTCATGCACACCAGATCTCAACAGCATATTAAATCTTGCAGACAGCGTAGATAGGATTTCAGGGAGCTTTCGAGTTCGGGTTCAGCGGATAGGTGTGAGCAGCCCGAAGCTTAGCACGCTAATGCTTGAGCGCGAGATCGGAGCAGCGTTAAGCGGTGACAAGGTGGATTTGAAAAACCCTGATGTACAAGTGCAGGGCTTTCTTTCAGAAGATAGTTTTATACTGACACGGCTGATTCAAAATTTAAATCGATCTGAAATATTGGAGCGAACCCCGCACCGCAGACCCTATTTTCATCCTTCATCATTATCACCTATCTTGTCTCGAACAATATGCAACATCTGCGGTGTAACTGCTGGTAAAACTCTTCTCGACCCTTTCTGCGGAACTGGCGGGCTGCTCATCGAAGCAGGCCTGCTCGGTGCTGAGCTGCATGGTCGTGACATCGATTCAGAGATGATTTCAGGATGCGGGGAAAACCTCAGCCACTACAGACTCAATGGCAGCCTTGAAATTGGTGATGCAACTGAACTCAAAGATTCCGAGAGATTTGATATCGCAATTACTGACCCACCCTACGGCAGGGCCTCGACAACCAGGGGCAGAGGGATAAACGCACTTTACCAAAAGGCGGCAGAGTCAATTTACAAAATCCTCAAACCAGGCGGCAGAGCCTGCATCCTCTCACCTCACACACTCCCGCTTGAAGAAATCGCAGAGGACACGGGATTCAACATACTAGAGTCAGAAACGATTAGAGTCCATAAAAGTCTCACGCGAAAAATAGTTTTTCTATCAAAATAATCGGGCGCTTACTTGAAAACCAATATATACGGCCATTTGCGATATAACCTATGTAGGTGATTATGATGATAAAATCCGGTCGTCTCTTCAAACTTGGAGCAGCCACAGTATTAGTCGGAGCCATAACAAAGCTCGTCCTCCAAAGCGAAAAAGGTGAGGAAATAAGATATTGGCTTGAATATCACGCGAATCAGCTCGGAATACTTGAAACCAAAAAACAAGAAAATCTTTAACCAACTCCACCTTCCACCTTTTTCCCTCACTCTGCGCCTTTGGCTATAGCTTGGCAAAACCGTGGTCGAAAAAGGGACCACCCCCAATCGAACACAATAAGTTCGATTGAATTATAATATACACTCATCGGAGGATTTTGCGCAAGCAAAATTTGGGTTTCTTTTTGATGCATATTTTTCTTGCATAAGAAAAAGATGCGGGGGAAGGGATTCGAACCCTTGAAAGCACTTAGCTAATGGATCTTAAGTCCATCCCCTTTGGCCGGCTCGGGTACCCCCGCTGCCCTTTTTTTGCCGTTGTGCTTTTTATTTGTGTTGACTGGAGTTTAGCCCTTTCTTCTCTTGGCTTTTGCTCGGCGTCGTCTAAGCTTTTTTTTCCGTGTTTTCCATCTGCATTTTCCGTGTTTTTTCCACTTTCTTGATGAGTGCTTTCCAGCCATTAAATTCCTCCAGTAAAAATTATACTCAGGTGTTGAATTTATCCATATTTTTATGGGGGTTTTTGGTCAGTTGTATTGGTTATCGATTTATGTAAGAATCTTTAAGTCATTGAAATACTTTTTCCTTTATTTTTCGGTTTGAAATGTCTTGAAATGTTGTTTTTTGCAGGGCTGCGCTCTCTCTTTAGCCTTTAGGTTGATGAGGGGGGGATATAATAAAATAGAGATGTTTAATAGCGTATCTATCTTCTTTAATTAACCTGTTATAACAAATGTTTACACAATTCCGGTGACCGCTCCCTGTGTTCACATATAAAAAACTATATATATCCTGTTTAAGTGCTGTCTTTTCAACAAAACAGTAAATTTACTTTCAGAATACCAGTAAACTGGAGAAGTTCGATGAAAAAAATAGATGCTGACATATTAATTATAGGTGGGGGAACAGCGGGATGTTTAGCCGCGGTTGAAGCCAAGGAAAAAAATCCTGATCTCAAAGTTGTGATACTTGAAAAAGGACACATCGACCGTAGCGGCTGCCTCGCCGCGGGGATGAACGCTATAAACGCATATATTAATCCGGGTGAAACGCCTGAGAGCTTTGTAAAATATGTGCGCAACGATGCCCGAGGCCTGATCCGCGAAGACCTTGTAAAATCTATGGGGCAGGAGCTGAACAGCGTTGTGAAGCGTGTGGAAGGCTGGGGTCTGCCGATACTGAAGGATAAGGAGGGTAATTATCAGGCCAGGGGCCGGTGGAATATCAAGATCAACGGTGAATCACTCAAACCGATTCTCGCCGAGGCTGCTCGAAAGGCTGGTGCGGAAATCTACAATCGTGTGGCAGTTACAAATCTGCTCACAGAAGAGGGGTGTGTGACTGGGGCTGTGGGCTTTGGAGTGCGAGACGGCGAGTTCTACGCAGTATCTGCAAAAGCTACAATCGTTGCAACAGGCGGAGCCTCCGGAATCTATAAGCCAAATAATGACGGTTCAGCCCATCACAAGATCTGGTACTCACCATTTAACACTGGAGCCGGCTACGCTATGGGTATTCGCGCTGGTGCTGAGATGACGAGTTTTGAGATGCGTTTTGTCGCTCTTCGAACCAAAGACGCAATCGC